>JBKJSX010000258.1:0-2867 GCA_046594375.1 Chitinophagaceae bacterium | reverse complement strand
ATGAGACCAATCCATTATTTCTTCTCCGGAACGAACATGATATTTTTCTGCACCCGGCGTACACGATAATTCAGGATAAGAAACTACCGCTGCTAAACTATGCCCCGGCACATCTATCTCCGGTAAAATATTTACAAATCTATCTTTGGCATATTGCACAAGATCTTTAATATCCTGTTGAGTATAAAAGCCACCGAAGTTGCGTGGCTCGTCAGCGGTTGGCGGACTAAATGTTCCGAAATAACCAATTTTTTTTACATTGTAAGCGCCTACTTCAGTAAGTTTAGGCAACCCTTTTATTTCAATACGCCAGCCCTCATCATCCGTTAAATGCATGTGCAGTAAATTATATTTATACCGCACCATCTGATCAATATATTCTTCCATATCCTTCTTGCCAAAAAAGTGGCGGGATACATCAAACATAAGCCCACGCCAGCCAAATCGTGGATAGTCAGTAACAGTAATTGCAGGCACTGTCCAGCTGATATTTTTTGCTACGGTTTTACCTTCAATTTCTTTTGGTAATAATTGCAAAAGCGTTTGCATTCCATAAAATAATCCTGCTGGTTTATCAGCAGATATTGTTACCATGGTTGAATTCACATCTAATTTATAGCCTTCTTTACCGAGCGCTTTATCATTTGATAAAGACAGCCTGATGCTGTTAGGCATATTTGAAAATGAAGTAACAGATCTTACAGGAACTGCATAACCGGTTGCCCCTGATAATTTTTTATTAAGAAAACCGGCAACTCTTTTTGAATCTTCATCGGAAGCTGTTACTTCAATAACAGTTGAACTTTTTAATGTAAAATTTCCATTACCCATTTGCATAGAAACGGGTATTGGTATTATGGAGATGGAAGGTTGAACCTGCTGGCTATAAACATTTAAAATAAGAGTAATCAAAAAACCAGTAATTGTAAATTGTTTCATAGATTATTTATAAGGTGAAGTGAAAAGATACTACTGAAATAAATATCAAAAAATTTTTATTTACCCGGCAATGCAAAGGCAACATACACATCAGCGGATTTTGTTTTTAATTTTCCGCCACCGCATGCAATAACGATATATTGTTTGCCATTTACTTCATAAACAGAAGGTGTTGCAAAACCTGAAGCCGGCAAATCAGTTTGCCAAAGCAGTTTTCCTGTGCGTTTATTAAATGCCCTGAATTTTTCATCTTTTGTTGCGGCAATAAATAATAATCCGCCGGCCGTTACAACTGATCCTCCATAATTTTCTGTTCCGGTATGCACACCTTTGTTTGCAAAACTTGCATCATCTCCCAATGTATCTTTCCAAACTAAATTTCCTGTAGCAAGATCAATTGCATTTAATGTTCCCCATGGCGGACGAAGCGCAGGCAAACCTTCTTTACTCATAAATTTATTATACCCTGAAATATTGTAAGGCACTTTTGTAAATGTATCTGTGGAAGCTACAGGTGCTCTAAATTTTTTTGTTTTAAAAGAAGCGATATCTAATACAACAGAGGCAATGGCTTTTTTTTCTTCATCCGATAATTGATTAAAGGCAGGCATCATTCTTCTTCCGGTAGATATGAGTTGGTACAATTGTTCTTCTTTTAATTTGCGGTTTATGTTTACCAGTGATGGATAATTTCCTCCGCCTTCCCGGTTGGGACCGTGGCACGACATGCACTTTGCCTGGTACAATCTTTTTCCTGCATCAAGATATGTTTCATTCTTTACCGGTTTATCTTTTAGATTAACAATTGTTATCAGCCATGCCATTTCATTTGCATTAACGTATAATAAACCCGTAGAAGGATCAAATGCAGGCCCACCCCATTCTGCGCCACCATCAAGGCCGGGAAGAAAAACAGTTCCCTGTTTAGATGGAGGATTAAACATGTTGCCTGTTTTATAATCATGTAACTTTATTTTTAGTTGCTGTAAAGAAGAATCGGGTAATAAATTATTCAATTCGTCTTCAGTAAAAACCTGTCGCACAAAAGGCTTTGGTATAGAGGGAACGGGTTGTGTAGGCGAAAGTTTTTCTCCAAGCAGATCTGTTTGTAGAGGAACAGCTTTTTCTTCAATTGGATAAATTGGTTTTCCTGTTGCTCTTTCAAAAAGAAAAACAAACCCCGTTTTAGTAGTCTGTGCAACAGCGTCAATATTTTTATTATTTTTTTTGATAGTAACTAATACAGGAGCAGTCGGCAGGTCTCTGTCCCAAACATCATGATGAACAGTTTGAAAATGCCATACATATTTGCCTGTTGCTGCATCCAGCGCCAGCACACAGTTTGCAAATAAATTATTGCCTGTTCTTTTTCCTCCATAAAAATCAAATGACGCGGAGCCTGTTGCTGCAAATAAAATTCCTTTTTCTTCATCCAAACTAAAACCACTCCAGGCATTTACGCCGCCTGTATGTTTATACCCTTCCTTGTTATCCCATGTTTCATAACCCACTTCACCGGGATAAGGTATGGTATGAAATATCCATTTGCGTTTGCCTGTATGCACATCGAATGCACGAATATGTCCCGGCGCAGCGAATGGCCCTTCATCAACTCTCGTCCCCATAATAATTAGATCTTTATAAATGATACCGGGAGAAGTTGCCGTAACAAAAAGATCTTTCACATCTCTGTCTAATTCATCATGCAGATCAATTTTTCCATCAATACCAAAATTTTTATCAGGCTTTCCGGTTGCTGCATCAATGCTGTATAAATTTGATCCTGCTGTATAAAATATTCGCTTTGCATTTTCATCACTCCAATAAGTTATACCGCGAATATTATTTAAAATAAAAAACATCCCCTTATTACCAATAGAGTCAACAGGATTAAATACCCATTTTGGTTTTCCGGTACAAGCATCTAT
>JBKJSX010000279.1:0-4540 GCA_046594375.1 Chitinophagaceae bacterium | reverse complement strand
CAATTACCTGATAAACCATTTAAATAATTTCAATCTTCCTTTCAGCGGTGGATATTTAAAAGAAGGATCGAACCAGTTGGGGGTTTTCATTACGGGTTTTAAACGTGTGAAAGTATCAAAGGTGTATTTGCCATGATAGACACCAATGCCGCTGTTGCCGACACCACCAAATGGAAGGTGATGGTTTGTAAAATGCCAGTCTGCATTATTTATACAGCCGCCGCCGAAGGAAGTTTCCATCCATTCTTTTTCTTCTTTTTTATTATTTGTAAATAAATATAAAGCCAGCGGTGTTGCATTTCGTTGAACAATTTCCATTGCTTCTTTGGTGGTACTAAAACTAATAACCGGTAATATAGGTCCAAAAATTTCTTCATGCATAACAGGAGAATCAGGAGATACTTTTTCTAAAACTGTGGGTGCGATAAATAATTTTTCTCTGTCGTGATCGCCACCTGTTACAATTTTTCCATCAGCCAAATATTTTATGAGTGTATCGAATCTTTTTTCATTAATGATCTTGCCATAATTGTAATTGTTCGATGCATCATCACTATAAAATTTGAGCACAGTTTCCTTTAACTTATTTATAAACTTTTCTTTTACATCATTATGCACCAAAACATAATCAGGAGCTATGCATGTTTGCCCTGCATTTATAAACTTTCCAAAGCCGATTCTTTTTACAGCAACAGTAATATCTGCATCAGCACAAACAATTGCCGGGCTCTTACCGCCAAGCTCTAATGTAACAGGCACCAATTTTTCGGCTGCCATTTGATAGATCATTTTTCCCACGGGAATACTGCCTGTATAAAACACGTGATCAAACCGAAAATTTCTCATCATCAAAGGAACCAATTCAGCCCCATCGCCGGTAACAACTTTTATATATTCCTTCGGAAAATTTTCTGTGATCATTTTCTCAATTAAAGCCGTGGTTGCAGGCGAGAACTCAGATGGTTTTAACACCACACAATTACCACCTGCAATGGCGCCAACAAGTGGTATCAATAATAATTGCAATGGATAATTCCACGGAGAAATGATGAGAACAACACCTAACGGATCCCGATAAATTTTACTTGTGGATGGAAGGTTTACAAGATTTGTTCCGGCAGATGCAGGCCGCATCCAGCTTCGAAGATTTTTTAAAGTAACATTAATTTCTGCCAACACCAATCCTGTTTCTGTAGCATAAGTTTCTTCAACATTTTTTTTAAGATCTTTATTTAAAGCCTTTTCAATTTCTTTTTCATTATCAAGTAAAATTTGCTTTAATAATTGCAATTGCTTTTTGCGAAATGCATATAGTTTTGTAGCATGACTGTTATAATAATTTTTTAGCGCTTCTAAAGAAGAATTTAAATCAGCCATTACGGTTAAATTTGTTTCTCAAGGTAATAAAAACATCGATGCCTCAAAGTGATGAATATTATATGAAGCAGGCTTTAAAGGAAGCAGAAAGAGCTTATGATGATGAAGAAGTTCCCATTGGTGCAGTGATTGTAATGCAGGAAAAAATAATTGCCCGGGGTTATAACCAGGTTGAAAAACTAAATGACTCTACAGCGCACGCAGAAATAATTGCGCTTACATCAGCCTTTAATTTTTTGGGGTCAAAATATTTACCTGAAGCCACTTTATATGTTACTATAGAGCCATGCCTGATGTGCGCAGGTGCTTTGTACTGGAGTAAGATTGGCAAAATAGTTTACGGTGCTGATGATGAAAAGAATGGCGCCCTCACCCTAACCCTCTCCCCAGGGGGAGAGGGAATAAGAAAAAAAATTTTTCATCCTAAAACAGAAATTATCAATGGTTCGTGCAAGGAAGAATGTGCCGCATTGATACAAAATTTTTTTAAAGCACGCAGAAAGTTTTCGTGATAAGGAAATATTAATGGCAGCATGATTTTTGTAAAGTTATACAGGTAAATTTGTAGTCAATCATTTTATAACACTAAAAATAAATACCATGGCATTTACAGTACCGGCTCTTCCCTATGCGTACGAAGCATTGGAGCCACACATCGATAAAGAAACCATGACTATCCATCATGATAAGCATCACCAGGCATATGTTGATAATTTAAATAAAGCAATTGCCGGCACTGAAAATGAAAATAAAAGCATTGAGGAATTAGTGAAGCATGCAGGCACTATCAGCCCTGCAGTAAGAAACAATGGCGGCGGACATTGGAATCATAGCTTTTTTTGGGAAAGCCTTGGACCCAATGCAGGTGGCAATCCAGAAGGAAAATTAGCAGAGGCGATTAAGGAAGCATTCGGATCTTTTGACGAGTTCAAAGAAAAATTTAATGCTGCAGGCACCACACGTTTTGGAAGCGGATGGGCATGGCTTGGCTCTCAGGATGGCAAGCTGGTAATATGTTCAACCCCTAACCAGGATAATCCTTTAATGGATGTTGCTGAATGCAAATGCACACCAGTTTTAGGATGTGACGTTTGGGAACATGCTTATTATTTAAAGTATCAAAACAAGCGGCCCGATTATTTAAAAGCTTTTTGGAACGTGGTTAACTGGAAAAAAGTAGCAGAGAGGTACGGTAAATAACTTTTAAAGATTTAAAATATTAATGACGAGCTGTGACAATTTGTTACAGCTTTTTTTAGAAAGGAAAAGGATTCATGGCACAGGATCATGACCATGCCCGCCCCAGGGATTACAACGGGTAATTCTTTTTACCGTTAGCCACAATCCTTTTATAGGCCCATATTTTTTAAAAGCTTCAATACCATATTGGGAGCAGGTTGGTGTAAACCTGCACTGTGGACCCAGCCAGGGTGAAATTATCAACTGGTACAATTTTATTAAAAGAATAAACGGGTAACTAAGTATTTGCAACAATTGCTTCATCAACAATTTTATTTAATTTTTTTATTGCCAATTCTATCTTTTCATCCACTTCTCTGTATAACAAAATTTTATTGCTTGTATATATAAAAAAAACAGCCATACCTTTTTTATTCTCTAAAAGATTAGCTGTCAAATTATTTTTTTTAAGACGATATGCTTCTCTCATTAATCTTTTCACCCTGTTCCTGTCTACTGCTTTTTTAAAATGTTTTGCACTTACAGCAAAACCGGCTTGCAATGGAGCAATATTTTCTTCTGAAAAAAGATACAACACTCTTAGTGGAAAAATTGAAAATGAAATTCCCTTCTTAAATAAAACTTCAATAAGCTTACGGCTTTTAAGCTTTTCTTCTTTTTTAAATGTTAATCGCTGTTCTATGATAATTTCTTTCAACAAATATCTTTTAATTCTGCCATACCTTTCAACACAGCAAGCAATAAAAAAAGTCCCGCTATACGCAGGACTAAAAATGTATGTGTTCTATGTAAGAATTATTTTTTATCTACATGTTCATCAGAAACAGAAAGCTTATGCCTTCCTTTCTTTCTCCTGCTGGCTAAAACCTTGCGGCCATTAGCTGTTTCCATACGTTTGCGAAAACCATGCACACTTTTACGACGACGCTTATGTGGCTGGTATGTTCTTTTTTTACCTGGCATTTTTTAAAATTTTTCCTTTACAAATTAATAATAATTGTTTCTGCAACAGGACACCATTCCTGATGTTTGTGAAAGGGGAGCAAAGGTATGAATATATTTTAAATTTTGAGAAGCCAAACGAAAGAAATTTAGGGCTAATCCAGGGTGATGTGCTTTGATTTAACTGTACTTCCAAAGAAATCTGCACTATGCCTGTCAAAATCTTCAGTCGAGTCTGTTGTATAAAGTTCTACCTCGCCATTTTTGCTGCACTTCTCTTCTATTTCTGGATGCCGGTATAGGTAGTTTATTAAGCTATCCGCAATTATTTCTCCCTGTGAAATAATTTTGACTGATGCAGGTGCAAACTTTCTGATCTTTTCAATAAGAAGCGGGTAATGAGTACATGCCAGCAGAATTGTATCAATATCTTTAGATTGGATAATCAAATTATCAATATCCCTTTTAATAAAATAATCAGCTCCCTCACTATCATATTCGTTGCCTTCCACCAAAGGCACCCATAAAGGACATGCCTGCTGAAAAACTTTTACACCAGGGAACAACTTTTGTATTTCTATCGGATAAGAATCTGATTGTACAGTACCATTTGTTCCGAGGATGCCAATGGTATTTGTTTTGGTAACATGACCAATTATTTCTGCCGTTGGACGGATAACCCCTAACACTCTTTTATCAGGATCAATTTTGGGAAGATCATGTTGTTGTATAGTTCGCAAAGCCTTTGCTGAAGCCGTATTACAAGCGAGAATTACTAATGGGCATCCCTGTTTAAAGAACCATTTTACGCATTGCACCGTATAATGATATACCGCATCAAAACTCCGGGTACCATAAGGGGTACGGGCATTATCACCTAAATATAAATAATCATAAACGGGCAGCTTTTTTACTAATTCTTTTAATACGGTTAACCCTCCATATCCTGAATCAAAAACGCCAATTGGTTTGCCTGTCATATCCCAAAAGTAAAAAAGCCATCTCATTATAAAGATGGCTT
>JBKJSX010000227.1:0-3134 GCA_046594375.1 Chitinophagaceae bacterium | reverse complement strand
TTTTCGACAAGCTTACTTCCAAAGATATTTTTGGCAATTATTTTTCCATTTTTATCTAATAGAAAATTAGTGGGAATTGCTTTTATGCCATAAAGATCGGATGTGGCATTTTTCCATCCCTGCAGGTCAGAGACCTGTTGCCATGCAAGTCCATCATCTTTTATAGCTTTTTCCCAGTTGGTTTTTTTTGTATCATAAGAAACACCAAAGATTTCAAAATTTTTATCTTTAAACTGGTTGTATGTTTTTACAACATTGGGATTTTCCCTCCGACATGGACCACACCAACTTGCCCAAAAATCTACCAACACATATTTCCCTTTCATAGAAGATAGACTTATTGTTTTGCCATCAGGAGTGGCTTGCGTAAAATCAGGAGGCACTATACCAACAGCAACTGTTTTATAAACATCGACCATTTTCTTTATTGCTATTCCTTTTACACTGCCCTGGATATTTTTGTCAAGAAGATTATATAAAGGTTCTACATCTTCAGCTTCGGCATAGTAAGCATAATTGTCAGTAATAGCCACAGCACTCATCATCGAATGCGGATGATCTTTTACAAATGCAGCAATCACTTTTCTTTTTTCTTTTAAGATTTTATCTGAAACTTCATCAAGGCTATCCATTACAGCTTTGTTCTTTGCTTTCATTGCTTCACTGTATGGCTTATCAATGCTCTCCTCCCATTTAGAAACATATTCCAAACGCTTTTTTAATATTTTATTATCATCATTTACCGAAGAACCTTTGATGGTTAACAATTCCAACGAATCGCCTTCTCCATTAATAGTGATATTTCCAGGCTCTAAATAAAAACGAAAATAGCTTTGCTTATCATCTTTTAGATCCAAAATTGCTGATGAAGGTTTTTGTATAAAGCCTTTAAATGAAAACTTTCCATTAACAATCTTAGATGAATCTTTTTTAGTATTCTCACCAAGAATATACAGATAGATCAATCCATTTTTTAATGATTTAAAATTTCCTTTTATAACAAATGCTGAATCACTTGCCTGGGAAATAAGCGAACCAAGGAAAATTAAGAAAATTATCAATAGAGCTTTTTTCATACTTTTTTTTGAAGAATATTAATCGAAGTGTTTAAAAAAAATGTCGGACGGGGACCGTCAGGCATTTTCAATTACCATTGCGCTAGCGCCACCGCCGCCATTACAAATTGCAGCAGCGCCTATCTTCCCGTTATTTTGTTTTAAAACATTTATTAGAGTAACAATAATCCTTGCTCCGCTGCAACCCAATGGATGCCCCATGGAAACAGCGCCTCCATTTACATTTACTTTTTTAAGATCAAGATTCATCTTCTGCGCATTCACAATACCTACTACACTAAATGCTTCATTCAATTCTGTATATTCAATATCTTCCATTTTCAATCCTGCTTTTGCTACAGCTTTTGGTAATGCAATAGAAGGAGTTGTTGTAAACCACTCAGGCGCTTGCTCGGCATCCGCATAACTTACAATTTTTGCAATTGGTTTTAATCCTAACTCATCTGCTTTTTCTTTACTCATTAAAACCAATGCCGCAGCACCGTCATTCATAGTGCTTGCATTAGCAGCCGTTACGCTTCCACCTTTTTCAAAAGCAGATTTTAATTCAGGTATCTTATCAAATTTTACATTAAATGGTTCTTCATCTTTTAGAAAAAGGATCGGATCACCTTTTCGTTGCGGAATTTCAACTCCTATAATTTCTTCGTTAAATTTCCCGCCATTTACAGCAGCCTGGCTGCGGTGGTAACTTTCAATTGCAAATTCATCCTGCGATTCCCTGCTGATGTTACATTCTCTTGCACATAATTCTGCTGCGCTTCCCATTGCATAATCTTTATACACATCGGTCAATCCATCTTTAGCAAGACCATCTATCAATTGTACATTACCATATTTATTTCCCCAGCGTGTTGAAGGTGAATAAAAGGGAACCTGGCTCATATTTTCCATTCCGCCTGCAACAACAATATCTGCATCGCCGAGCATGATACTTTGTGCGCCCAGCATAATAGCCTTCATACCGCTTGCACAAACTTTATTAACCGTTGTACAATTTACATTTGGCGGAAGCCCTGCAAGCATTGATGCCTGCCGTGCCGGCGCCTGTCCCAGGTTTGCCTGCAACACGCAGCCCATCAATACATCCTGCACAATATTAGGATCAATACCTGCTTTTTCAATAGCTCCTTTAATTGCAATTGCACCAAGTTTTGTTGCAGGAATATCTTTTAATGCTCCTCCAAAACTCCCGATAGGTGTGCGAACTGCGGAGATGATATAAACTTCTTTTTTATCCATATTAATTTTTGAATATGCAAAGTTAACAAAGGCAGACAAGAGTTTTCTGTTTACTGAATTTTAATAAATGGTTTTAATAACTCACAAAAGATCAAACTCCAAATTGTCTTAAGTGGTGATCCAGATGTTTGTATTGAAGTAAGTTCCATTCTTCAGCAGTAAGTTTTCCAAAAAATGGATGCGGTCTTTTTGCAATTTCTTCAGGATCATTTTTGCCAAACCTCTGAACCATATCAGCCTGTTTGTTCTTTTCTTCACTAAAATTTTTTTCACTCTTTACAATAAACGCCGGTGCAGTTGGCAAATTTTTTTTGAAGGGTGTATCCTTAAGCAATTGTTTTTTTGCAATTTTTCCAAATAAGAACGCCATCAGCCCTCCTTTTAAATTCTTTTCTCCAAGCGCTACGTGTAATGGTTTCTGGCAATGAGCAAGCATTTGTGCAACTCTCATCTTACCCCAAAGAGGTTTTGTATCAGAAGTTAGAGAACCAATTCTACCTACCATTTCCAGGTTTGCAGTCGGAGTAAATAAATTTTCCATAACAACAGTTTTGGAAAACTAATTTACTATTATGAAGTTAAGCTTTCTGAAATGTATAGAGACCATTTACAGAAGTAAGGAGTTATTTTATTTTTTCAATCTTCGTGATAGGATGAATTTCTGCCCAGCCGTTGTGAGAATCTATTACGTAGCTGCCGGTAACTTTTACATGATCACCAACCTCTGGCAACATAACATGATTAACATATCCTCTACAGGCACCCATAGCTTTTTTTCTTGTGATGTTATTAATGCAAACAGCCTCAATAACAAGG
>JBKJSX010000062.1:0-18338 GCA_046594375.1 Chitinophagaceae bacterium | reverse complement strand
AGGAGAAGGGGCAGGGGGTGAGGCAAGAATTGGAATATTATTATGCATTAATGGCGCAGGAATTTTCAATCGCTGGATGAAAAATATTGTTGGTACAAATGTTTCGTACCAGGGATTAAACGAGGCCGCAGCAAAAATTGATGTTGGCTCAAATGAATTAATGTCACTTCCATTTGGAAATGGTGCAGAGCGCATGTTAGAAAATAAAATTGTAGGCGCACATTTTCATGACCTTGATTTTAATATTCATACAACTGCGCATATGGTAAGGGCGGTGCAGGAAGGAATTGCATTTTCATTTCGTTACGGGCTTGATATTATGAGAGAGAATGGGATTAACCCAATTATCATCAGGGCGGCAAAGAGCAACCTTTTTTTAAGTGATGTATTCACGCAGTCGTTTGTAAATGCAACAAATGTTCAAGTTGAATTTTACGAAGGTGATGGAAGTTTTGGCGCTGCGATAGGAGCAGGCATAGGTGCAGGTTTATATAGCTCTGCTGATCCCTTTAATAACAGGAAGTCTGTTAGCCTGGTTGAACCACAAAATAAAAATAGGTATGATGACTTGTATAATAAATGGAAAGAGTTGCTTAATGAAAGATTACTAAACATCCGAAAAAACGAGAGATCATTATTAGCTTAAACAATCAATATAAAACAAAATGAAAGTAATTACAGGACAGAAAGAATATTTTAAAAACATTTCTCAAGTTCAATTTGAAGGTGTTGATACCGATAATCCGCTTGCATTTCGATGGTACGATGAAAATAAAATTGTAGCAGGAAAATCGCTCAAAGATCATTTGCGTTATTCATGTGCTTACTGGCATTCGTTCAATGGTAGCGGTGCAGATCCATTTGGGGAGCCGACTCATATTTTCCCGTGGAACGAAAAACAAGATGCCATTGAAAGAGCAAAAGATAAAATGGATGCAGCATTTGAATTCATAACCAAAATGAATCTTCCTTTTTATTGTTTTCATGATGTGGATTTTGTTGATTACACAAATGATGTTGCTGATAATGAAAAACGTTTGCAGGCAATTACAGAATATGCAAAACAAAAGCAAAAGGAAAGTGGAGTAAAACTTTTGTGGGGCACAGCTAATTTATTTTCGCACAGGCGATATATGAATGGCGCTGCAACCAATCCTGATTTTCATGTGCTCGCTCATGGCGGCGCACAAGTGAAAGCTGCGCTGGATGCAACTATTGCATTGGGAGGAGAGAATTATGTTTTTTGGGGCGGTCGTGAAGGCTACATGAGTTTGCTTAACACCAACATGAAAAGGGAACAGGAACATCTTGCAAAATTTTTGCACACAGCGAAAGAGTATGCAAGAAAGAGTGGTTTTAAAGGAAACTTTTTTATCGAGCCCAAACCTTGCGAGCCAAGCAAACATCAATACGATTATGATGCAGCAACGGTGATAGGTTTTTTACGACAGTACGATTTGATGGATGACTTTAAACTTAATCTTGAAGTTAACCATGCCACCCTTGCAGGGCATACGTTTCAGCATGAGTTGCAGGTTGCTGCAGATGCGGGCTTGATGGGAAGTATGGATGCCAATCGTGGAGATTATCAAAATGGATGGGATACAGATCAGTTTCCAAATAATATTACAGAACTTACTGAAGCGATGCTTGTTATTTTGGGAGCCGGTGGTGTAAAAGGTGGAGGAATAAATTTTGATGCTAAGATCAGGAGAAACTCTACTGATCCCGAAGATCTTTTTTATGCCCACGTAGGCGGCATGGATGCATTTGCAAGAGCATTAATAATTGCAGATAATATTTTACAAAGATCAGATTACAAAAAGATCCGTGAAGATCGTTATGCCTCCTTCGATACAGGTACAGGAAAAAAATTTGAAGAAGGGAAATTATCTTTGGAAGACCTTAGAAACTTTGCAACTAAAAATGGTGAGCCGGATGTAAAAAGCGGCAAGCAGGAATTATTGGAAAATATTATCAACAATTATATTTAAGATAAATTGATTTCTATTATGAATACACTTCATACAAAAGATTACCTCGTATTTCTTGGCTATTTTATTATCGTTGCCGGTTACGGATATTGGATATACCAGAAAAAAAAGAGAGCAACCATCACTGCTTCTCATGATTATTTTCTGGCGGAAGGTTCATTAACATGGTGGGCAATCGGTGCCTCGCTAATAGCATCAAATATTTCTGCAGAGCAATTTATCGGCATGAGCGGCAGCGGTTTCAGGCTGGGGCTTGCTATTTCAACTTATGAGTGGATGGCAGCGGCAACCCTTTTGATCGTTGCGATATTTTTTATTCCTGTTTACCTCAAGAACAAAATTTATACTATGCCGCAATTTTTACATACGCGGTATAACGGAACCGTTGCAATGATAATGGCAGTGTTCTGGTTATTGTTGTACGTTGTTGTAAACCTCACGTCCATCCTTTATTTGGGAGCATTGGCTATTAATAGTATTTCCGGTATCAATACAACATTGTGTATGTACATGCTTGCGGTGTTTGCCATTTTTATTACACTGGGAGGGATGAAAGTTATTGGTTACACAGATGTGGTACAGGTTTTCTTTTTGATATTGGGGGGATTGGTAACAACATATATAGCATTGAATTTGGTGTCAGAAAAATTTGGTTCTACAGGCACAGTCAATGGTTTTAAATTAATGATGACTCATGCCAACGATCACTTTCACATGATATTTAAAAAAGACAATCCTAATTACATGGATCTTCCCGGGCTTACTGTATTGATAGGAGGGATGTGGATCACTAACCTGAATTATTGGGGATGTAATCAATACATCACACAAAGAGCTTTGGGAGCAGATTTGAAAACCGCCAGGAGTGGACTTTTATTTGCTGCCTTTCTAAAATTATT
Source organism: Chitinophagaceae bacterium (assembly GCA_046594375.1). Classification (GTDB taxonomy): domain Bacteria; phylum Bacteroidota; class Bacteroidia; order Chitinophagales; family Chitinophagaceae; genus Ginsengibacter. The sequence continues at coordinate 15,445 of JBKJSX010000062.1, read as the reverse complement.
AATGCCTGTAATTGTTGTGTTGCCCGGTATTGCAGCTTATGTGTTACATCAACAGGGAAATTTTCAAACTGAGATGTTACAAAACGGAGAAACAAATCCTGACAAAGCGTATCCTGTTTTATTAAATCTACTACCTGAAGGTTTTAAAGGGCTTGCCTTCGCAGCCCTTACTGCGGCGGTAGTTGCATCACTTGCGGGTAAGGCAAACAGTATCTCCACCATTTTTACACTTGATATTTTTAAGAAAAAATTACATCCTGAGGCAAGTGAAAAAAGAATGGTGGTAGTAGGAAAAATAACCGTTGTTGTCGCAATGCTATTAGGCGTTATCATTGCGCCTCTGTTGGGCATCGATAAAAAAGGTGGCTTTCAATACATTCAGGAATACACAGGCTTCGTTTCTCCCGGTATTTTTGCAATGTTTATTTTAGGTTTCTTTTGGAAAAGAGCAACATCTAATGCGGCATTATTTGCTACTATAGGTGGATTTATGTTTTCTTTATTACTGAAATTTCTCCCCAATATCATGAACCTTTCTTTTATGGCCCCATACGGCTTTTCAAAAGATAATGGATCGGGGATTTACGAAATACCTTTCCTGGACAGGATGGGCTTTGTATTTATATTTTGTATTATCGGCATGGTGCTCATAAGCACATATGATAACCGCCATGGTGTTAAACCACACGGACTTGAGGTGGATAAAAAAATGTTCAAACTATCACCCGGTTTTGCTGTGGGCGCATTAATTGTTTGCGGAATTCTGGCTGCCTTATATTCTATTTATTGGTAAAAAATTTATTGAGATTTTTTTGCACCCCAGGGATTGGGTTTATTTAAAGAATCTGTTTTTACTTCCGGTACTGATAGCGGCATTGCTTCGCCCTTATGACATGTATAGCAGGTAACGGCTTGTATTATCTGTGCATTTTTATCTTCTTCATCCGGAGGAAAATATTTTGCGTTAATACCTTTTTCCATCAACATCATCTTGCGTGCAATTTGTTTTTCAGGTTTTGCATCATTTGCCATATCCCATGTTTTTTGTTCCTCATTGCGTACATGGCAAAAGCCACATTTCTGCCCAAGTGATTTGGAATAAAAATGCATAACACTATCCAAACCTTCTTTAGAAATATCTTTTGGTAAGATCTGTAAATTTTTATATCCCGGAGGTGCCTGTGTAAATGCAACAGCCAGCGTAATGAAACAAATGAACGCGGCAAGAATGAAGAAAGTTTTTTTCATGAATATAATTTAAAGGGCTGAAGTTATATGTTTACTGTTGGTTTTTACAGAACGAAATGCTAAAAAAGATTTTTATAAATAATTCCATTCTTCATTACGAGTTTTACATTTCTGATATCCTGGATATTTTTTGAGGGATCTCCCTGCACAACTAAAATATCTGCAAATAAGTTCTCAGTAATTCGCCCTGATGTTTTATTTATCCTGAACACATCAGCATTTACTGAAGTTGCCGAACGCAATACATCAAGTGGGTGCATTCCATAGTCAACCATCATCTCCATTTCACGTGCATTATCACCATGAGTAAAAACGCCAACATCACCACCCATGCAAATTGTTACTCCTGCGTGCAATGCATCAGAAAAGCTTTTTCTTTTAGCTTTGATAGCTTCGGGTTCAGGCGTTCCTTTTCTCCATCCACGATATTGTGCAATAGAATATCCGGCAGCAAGGGTAGGGCACAAAGCAACATTTTTTTCTTTCATTAATTTAAAGATCCCGGGTGTGCCATCGTCTCCATGTTCAATAGTGGTAATGCCTGCCATTATTGATCTTCGCATTCCTTCAATTGTTGATGCATGGGCTACAACGATTCTTCCACTTGATGATGCAACTTCAACTACTTTTTTTAATTCGTCAATCGTAAATGTAGCAGCGGCTTCACGATTTACCCCCCACCTGTAATCTGCGTACACTTTAATTATATCTGCGCCTTTGCCAATTTGTGTTCGCACTTCTCTTGTCAACGCATCCATGCCATCAGCTTCTGCAGCGCCCTTGGGTGCATCAATATCATAACTTAATTCTTTAGGGCCATAACTGCCGGTTGCAACAATTGCTCTAGTTGCAACTAACATCCTTGGTCCGGGAATAATTCCTTTTTCAATAGATTGTTTTAATCCTACATCATCATACCCGGCACCTTCTGTTCCCAAATCCCTTACTGTTGTAAAGCCGGCAAGTAATGTATTCTTCGCATGTATGGTTGCTCTTGCAATTCGCTCTGCTCTTGATTCTTTAAGCACCTGGTCATTCCATGGTGTTTCATTGTATGGATGTAAAAATAAATGGCTGTGCCCTTCAATCAACCCCGGTAATAAAGTACAACCCTTCATTTCAATTATCCTTGTTTTGGTTCCAGGATCATTTATTACACCAACCTTGCTTATTAAATTATTTTTAATAAGAACCTGCCATCCTTCATGCATTTTTTCTCCATCAAAAATACGATCAGGTTTTAAAAGTATGCTGCTGTCCTCCGTCTGCGAAAATGAAAATTGAGAGATCAGCAACAGAAAAATAAATATGATTTTGTTACATAACATATGATCAAACTTAGTTAAATAAATTTGTTTGGAAGTTTTATACCGGAGAAAGAAGAGCTGCTGAGTTTACGCAGAAAATTTTTTGATAATTTGGAATTTTATTTCAGCTGCTTTAAAGATTTCTCTCAACTGCTCTATTAAAAATAAACAAGTACACCATCAATAAAGCTGAATTGGAATCAGGACAGGGAGAAGTTGTTTTAATGAAATTTAAAAGACAAACATTGTCATGCAGCCAGTGCCTGTTCAATAATATCCTTCATATCAATAGCCGAATGACTTTCGTCATAAACACATGCACCGTCCTTTATCACCAATATTTGGGGAGACTCGTGATACACGTTAAAATCATCTGAAATTTTAGCAGATATCTGCCTGTATTTTATCAAGTCAAGATAATGAAAGTCGAGTTCTTCTGGTTGTATAGTTCTTTCAAGCCTGTTTTTCGCAACGCTGCTTATTGAACAACGTGTACTATGTTTAAAAATAATTTGGGGCTTTGTATAAGAGTTCTCTTTTAAATGGTTTAGGTGTTCATCAGTTTGCAAGTTGATCCATGTCATAGGTAATAAAAGTTTAGTGAATGATGCGTTCAGTCATCGGACACCCTGTACGACCTCTTCTGCTGCTGGTGCATGAAGTGAAAGTGGCGGCGATAAAAGAAACAATCAAGATAGCAAAGATTAATTTTTTCATACTTTTTTATTTAGTTGAACTATTTTGCATCTTCATTGATACAAAGTTATGACATCCCACTGAGGGTAATAAAATTTAAAACGTATAATTACATAAATCTATTGTTAAAACTCACAATAAACTTTAAAATCCTTTAAAATTTTCCAAAATACATGCACGTTCATTTTATTGCTATCGGAGGCAGCGTAATGCATCAATTGGCTATTGCTCTCAAACGCAAAGGGTATAAAATTACCGGCAGTGATGATGAAATATTTGAGCCTGCAAAAACCAATCTTGATAACGCAGATATTTTGCCAGGTAAAATGGGTTGGTATGCAGAAAGGATCACAAATAATATTGATGCTGTCATCCTTGGAATGCATGCAAAAGATGATAATCCTGAATTGCAAAAAGCAAAGGATGTAGGGCTGAAGATCTATTCATTTCCTGAATACATTTACGAGGAAAGTAAAGATAAAATAAGAGTTGCTGTTGGCGGCAGTCATGGTAAAACAAGTACCACAGCCATGATAATGCATGTGTTGAAAAATGCAGGGAAGGATTTTGATTACCTGGTGGGGGCAAGTCTTCAGGGATTTGACCAAAGTGTAAATGTCACTGATGCACCAATTATTATTTGTGAAGCGGATGAATACCCTGCAAGTGCAATTGAAAAGCGGCCAAAGTTTCATTTTCTCTTTCCCAACATTGCAGTAATTACAGGCATTGCATGGGATCATATTAATGTGTTCCCAACGTTTGATTTTTATTTAGAGCAATTCAAAATATTTATTGATAAGATAGAAACAAATGGTGTTTTGATTTATAATGAATCAGACGAAATATTAAAACAACTTGTTGATAAAAATAAACGGACTGATGTAAGGTATCAACCGTATCGTTTGCCAACTTATTTTATTGAGAATGGAAAAACAGAAGTAATAGTTGATGGCGAAAAATCCGATCCTTTAAAAGTTTTTGGCAATCACAATCTACTTAATTTAAATGCCGCATATTTTGTTTGTAAAGAATTAGGAGTGCAGGCAGATGAGTTTACAAAAGCAATTGCAGATTTTGTAGGCGCTGCAAAACGATTGGAAGTGCTCGCTGAAAATGATAACTATAGTATTTATCGTGACTTTGCCCATGCTCCGAGTAAAGTAAAAGCAACAATTGACGCCGTTAAACAACAATTTCCTGGCAGAAGATTAATTGCTGTTCTTGAGTTACATACCTACAGCAGCCTTAATGAAAACTTTATGAAAGAATATAAAGGCGCAATGGACAATGCTGATGAAGCAGCTGTTTTTTATAGCAGCCATGCACTGGAATTAAAACGGATGCCTGAACTGCCTGAGGAAAAGGTAAAACAGGGTTTTGCAAAAGATAATTTGGTTGTTATAAACAAAAAAGAAGAGCTTGAGCAATACCTTATAAACCAGGATTATTATAATTCTAATATACTTTTAATGAGCAGTGGAAATTATGATGGGTTGGATATTTTGAACTTAAAACTTAAAACTTAAAACGTATAACTTGATGCCCTTAAAATTATCACGTCCTTTGGCTTTTATTGATCTTGAAACCACAGGTATCAATTTATCTATCGACCGGATCGTTGAGATCGCGATAGTAAAAATTTTTCCTGATGGTTCAAAACAGGTAAAACGTAAAATAATAAATCCTCAAATACCTATTCCCAAGGTATCTTCGGATATGCATGGGTTTACTGATGAAATGGTAAAAGATGCACCGCTATTTAAGGACGTTGCCAACGAGTTAAAACAATTTATTGACATTGCAGATCTCTCAGGATATAATTCAAACCGTTTTGATATACCGCTGTTAATGGAAGAATTTTTAAGAGCAGGAATCCACTTTGACATGAGTAACAGAAGGATGATAGATGTGCAACATGTTTTTCATATGATGGAAAAAAGAACGTTGTCTGCAGCTTACCAATTTTATTGCAGCAAAGAATTGAGCGATGCACATAGCGCCGAAGCAGATGCAACGGCTACATGGGAAATATTGGAAGCACAAACAATTCGTTATCAGAATATTGGAAATACTATTGAGACAATTCTTCAATTTACAGGAGAAGAAAAAATTGTGGATTTTGCCCGAAGAATGGTGATGGATAATGATATAGAAGTCTTCAATTTTGGTAAATATAAAGGGCGCCCTGTAGCAGATGTTTTAAAGGCTGAGCCTCAATACTACGACTGGATGATGAAAGGGGATTTCCCTTTGCATACAAAACAGAAGCTCACAGAAATACTTAACCGTACCCTGTTAAAAAAAGTATTATAGCTTTTTGTAAAATCCATTAATCCCATCTAATGATAGTTTCGTAAATTTAATATAATCGATCAATTTTTTTGGAAAAGCTTCTCATCATACCAACCTACAACGAAAAAGAAAATATTGCCAATATTTTAAAGGTGGTTTTTGGTTTGGAGCAAAATTTTCATGTACTTATTATTGATGATGGATCTCCGGATGGAACAGCAGATATTGTAAAATCTTTATTTACAAAATATCCGGGAGAACTATTTTTAGAAGAAAGAATTGGAAAGCTTGGGCTGGGTACAGCATACATTTACGGCTTTAACTGGGCTTTGGAAAAAGGATATAATTTTATTTTTGAAATGGATGCAGATTTTTCTCACAATCCAAATGATCTTGATAAACTTTACCAGGCCTGCAAAAACGGCGGTGCAGATCTTTCTATAGGATCAAGGTATGTACAAAATGGAAGAATTGAAAATTGGCCATGGACAAGAGTTGGGTTGTCAAAAGGTGGCGCATTGTACACAAGGCTGATTACGTTGATACCGGTTAAAGATCCTACAGCAGGGTTTGTTTGTTATAAAAAAGAAGTGCTTGAAGCAATTAATTTTGATAAAATAACTTTTACAGGTTATGCATTCCAGATTGAAATGAAGTTTGCAGCATGGAAGCTCGGGTTTAAAATAAAAGAAGTGCCCATCACTTTTATTGACCGGCAATTCGGTGTTTCGAAAATGAACAAGGGGATTGTTAAAGAAGGTATTCTTGGTGTACTTAAATTAAAGTGGATGAGCATGTTTAAAAATTACCGCCACCGTGTACAAAATATTCCTGAAACTTCATCATCTTTTCAAAATGAAATAATTGTTTGAACTATGATTTATTGGACGATTGAGAGTATAGAATTTATCTATTTAAATCCCGGATGAAATCTCTGTAATGTATCCCGCAAATATTCTCTGTCAAGATGCGTATATATTTCTGTGGTAGTTATGCTTTCATGACCCAGCATTTCCTGCACTGCACGCAGATCTGCACCCCCTTCAACCAAATGCGTAGCAAAAGAATGACGAAAAGTATGAGGTGAAATATTTTTTGTAATACCTGCATGCTTAGCAAGATCTTTTATGATCATAAAGATCGTAACCCTTGAAAGTTTTTTTCCCCGCCTGTTCAAAAATAAAATATTTTCATTCCCCGGTTTTATTGGTGTGTGAACACGGGTATTATTTTTATAAAGTTCAATATGTTTTATTGCGCTGCTGCCAACAGGCACTAATCTTTCTTTGTCTCCTTTGCCGATAACTTTTATAAAACCAATATCAAGATATAAGCAGGAGATCTTCAAATTCACCAGCTCAGTAACCCGCAAGCCACAACTATACAGCGTTTCAACCATTGCTTTGTTTCTCACTCCTTCGGGTGTGCTTAGGTCTATCGCGGCAATAATGCCTTCAATTTCGTCAAAGCTCAATACATCCGGCAAGCTTCTTTTTAATTTTGGAGCTTCCAATAAAGCAGTAGGATCTTTTGTAGTGATCTCTTCCTGCAGGCAATATTTATAAAAGTTTTTTATGCCTGAAATTATTCTTGATTGGCTGGTTGCCGTCATTCCCAATTCACTTATCCACTTTACAAATTTTTCAAGATCGGGTAATACAATTTGTTGAGGAGATCTTTCTGTGTTGGTCAATAAAAGATATTGTGTAAGCTTTTCAAGGTCCTGCAGGTAGGCCTGCACTGTATTATCGGAAAGAGATTTCTCTAATTGTAAATAAGCTTTAAATCCTTTTTTATATCCTTCCCACATTTTTAAATATTGCTTTAAATTATCCGCATCATCTAAATTTATGTTTTAATTTAGCGCCTGCTAAAATTCGTTAATGATATTCAATATAGGCTAATCTAATTTTTAAAATGCAGGTTATAAATCTTCGGCAACACAAAAAAAAATTCCTTCAGAACAAAAGAGCATTGAGGTATTTTTTAACCAAAACAGAAAACAATCCACCAGGGAATCTTGATGCGCTGGCAGAAGAAATTGATAAAGAAGTTTGGAAAGAAATTGATTGCCTTAGCTGTGCCAACTGTTGCAAAACGATGAGCCCAACTTATACTTTCCAGGATATAAAAAGAATTGCCGCACATCTTAACATGCGGATAAAAGATTTTAAAACCAAATGGCTTTACCTTGATAAAAGGGAAAATGATTGGATGAATGTTTCCCGCCCATGCCAGTTTTTGGATAAGAAAACAAACATGTGCTCTATCTATGAAGTGCGTCCTGCGGATTGTGCAGGCTTTCCTCATCTTAATAAATTACCGGTTACTGATTACATGTATATCCATCACCAGAATATTGAATATTGTCCTGCCACTTACAGGTTTGTTGAAAAACTGCAGGAAACTATATTGTTGTCAAAAGTAAATTAGAAAGGGGATTGAAGTTGAAGTGAGCAAATAAAATTAGAGCGACACATCTTCAATTAAAAAAAATTCCGGTTGTTTATTTTTTTCCAATGTAATAGAGACTATATCGAACTGAATCAATTTCCAGTCGGGATTGAGTAATAAAAATTCTTCTGCAGCGCCCATCAAATTTTTTATTTTCTTTTTACTTACATCATTTTCAGGGTAGCCAAATGTTGTTGTACGCCGTGTTTTAACTTCAATAAAATGCAGCGTTGAATTTTTTGTAGCAATAATATCCGTTTCCCAGTTTTTGTATCTCCAGTTTCTGTGAAGAACTGCATAGCCTTTATCCTGCAGGTATTTTACTGCCATGTCTTCGCCTAAATTGCCTGTTAGATTGTGATGAGCCATGAGATGTAAAGTAGTAATTTGCTTGTGTAAAATTCTATTGAATGACGAAATTTTATTACTTATTTTTGCCGTAAATAATGTAGCAATGAAATTAACAAAGCAGGTAGTAGTAAGTTTTATTTTATTAGTGATAATCGCTTCTCTTTACCGCATAATGCCGGGAAGACCTTATGGTTTTGCCCCGCAAATTGCAATGGCAATATTTGGAGGCGCCATTATTAAAGATAAGAAGTTTGCTTTTTTACTGCCTTTGCTTTCAATGTTTATTTCAGATGTTTTGTATGAAATTTTATTTAGAAACGGGGTAGGGAATATGCCGGGATTTTATGAAGGACAAATTATCAACTATATTCTTTTCGGTTCAATGACTGTATTTGGTTTTTTTATAAAGAAGATAAATGCTGCAAAAATTATTTTGGCTTCTATAGCTGCGCCTACTGCTTTCTTTTTGCTTTCTAACTTTTTTGTTTGGCTTAGCAGTTCTCCTGACGCCGGTTTTGCAAGACCAAAAACTTTTGCGGGACTATTAATGTGTTATAATGATGGATTACCTTTTTATCCATGGAGTGTTGCATCTACATTAATTTTCTCTGCAGTTTTATTTGGAAGTTATTTTTTGGTAACCAGGAATTCTCTTACTCAGGCAAAAAGCATTGCTTAAGATTTTTCGTTTTCATATCCCTCATCTACCAAAAGATGTTTTCCATCGGCGGCTTCTGTTGCTAATTCATCACAGCGTGTGTTGTAGAAATTATCAGCATGACCTTTCACCCATTTTAATTTGAGTTTGTGATTTTGCGAAAGTGTATGAAATCGTAACCATAGATCTTTATTTTTCTTGCCTCCTTTAAAATCCGTTCGCATCCAATTTTTCAACCATCCTTCTTCAATCGCTTTAACAACATAATTGCTGTCAGAATAAATTAACAGGTCGAGATTATTTTTTTTCATAGCTTCCAGCGCTGCAATCACTGCCATTAATTCCATGCGGTTATTGGTTGTTAACCTATATCCTTGTGATAATTCTTTTTTTACCTCACCCCAAATTAAAACTGCGCCATAACCGCCCGGGCCAGGGTTACCACGCGATGCCCCATCTGTATAAATTACTATTTGCATGGTTAGTTCTTAATAAGTTTGTAGTTTGTAGTTTGTGGTTTGTAGTTGTGATCGTTGTAAAAAAAAAGATTTTATTCCTAAATGCCACTTCTAACTATAAACTACCAACTACACACTTTAAACCTGGAAAACACCGGTTTTAAAATCAGCGATATCATTGTTGTTATTTGCGGCGGTTAAACTTTCAGAAATTATTTTTCTTGTATCTGCGGGATCAATTATATCATCTACCCACAACCTTGCTGCTGCATAATAAGGTGATGTTTGCTTTTCATACCGCTCCATTATCTCTGATAATAATTTTTGTTCATCTTCAGGTGTAATTAGTTTCCCTTTAGTTTTTAAAGATGCCACCTGAATCTGCAATAATGTTTTTGCAGCCTGTTCGCCACCCATTACTGCAATTTTTGCTGATGGCCATGCAAAAATAAATCGTGGATCGTATGCTTTGCCGCACATTGCATAATTACCGGCACCGTATGAATTGCCAACAATGATCGTGATCTTAGGAACAACAGAATTGGCAACAGCATTCACCATTTTTGCCCCGTCTTTAATTATACCGCTGTGCTCGCTGCGGCTCCCCACCATAAAGCCTGTTACATCCTGTAAAAAAATTAGTGGAATTTTCTTCTGATTGCAATTCATTATAAAGCGTGCTGCTTTATCAGCACTGTCATTATAAATAACACCACCGATCTGCAATTCTCCTTTTTTATTTTTTATGTTGAGCCGCTGATTAGCGACTATACCTACTGCCCATCCATCTATGCGTGCATAGCCACAAAGAATTGTTTTCCCATAATCCATTTTAAATTCATCAAATTCCGAATCATCAACGATGCATTTAATTATCTCGAGCATATCATACTGAGATTTATTTCCTTCAGGGAAAGTGCCATAAATATGTGCAGTATCAGTTTTTGGTTTAATTGATTTTATACGGTTGTATCCGGCAGGAGGGTTATCGCCGAGTTTGCTCATGATCCTTTTTATCTGATCCAAACATTCATGTTCGTTCGCAAATTTATAATCAGCAATACCGCTGATCTCGGTATGCGTTGCTGCGCCCCCTAAAGTTTCGCTGTCAATATTTTCACCGATAGCCGCTTTTACCAAATACGGACCAGCTAAATAAATGGAACCGTTGCCGGTTACCATTAAAGTTTCATCGCTCATAATGGGCAGGTATGCACCACCTGCAACACATGGTCCCATCACTGCTGCAATTTGCGAAATTCCCATTGCACTCATCTTTGCATTGTTCCTGAAGATGCGTCCGAAATGTTCTTTGTCGGGAAAAATTTCATCCTGCATAGGAAGAAAAACGCCTGCGCTATCTACGAGATAAATTATAGGTAATTTATTCTCCATCGCGATCTCCTGCATCCTTAAATTCTTTTTTCCTGTAATAGGAAACCATGCGCCTGCTTTTACTGTTTGGTCGTTGGCAACTATCACGCACTGCTTGCCGCTTACATAACCAATGCCCGCAACAGTTCCGCCGGCAGGGCAGCCTCCATATTCTTCATACATTTCATAGCCTGCAAAAGCACCGATTTCGATAAATGGTTTTTCAGTATCCCTTAAGTATTCTATTCTTTCTCTTGCGACTAATTTATTTTTTTCTCTTTGCTTTTCAAGTGATTTTTTACCTCCACCTTCTTCAATTTTTGCCTTTAATTTTTTAATCCGGCTTAAAGACATCTTCATCGCATCTTCGTTTTTATTAAAATCTAAATTCATGGTCATATTAAAAATATTATTCTTAGTTGCTAAATAGTTGTTCTATCTGGAATATTTTTTAGGTAATGCTATCAACCATCCCATTAAAATAAAGATAAGTTGTTGAAAATAAAATCCCGCAATTGCGGGATTTAAAATTTTAAAATTTGAATGAATACTTTGTTTTTTAAAAGTATAAATAAATTTATTTAACACTGTTTAATAATCATTTACAGGCTGCTTTTCCTTTTGTTTATTTCTTTCTTCACGCTTTAATATGCGTGCCTCTCTTTTTGACATTGTTTTAGGAATTTTAGAGCTATCAACTTTGTTTATATCAATTGGAGTTAATTCTTTATCCTTGGGGTCTTTATTTGCACCTTTATCCTTTGGCAACTGGTTGAGGTCTTTAAAAGCATCTTTATTAAATTCTGATTCAACAGGAGCTGTTAATTCACTTCCTTCATAATCGCCTTTATTACCATTGCCCTGGTCTTCAGAAAAATCAGAGCCTTCACCTTTTTGTACAAGGCCATTAAAATTTTGATCAGCATAAATCGGATTGTTATCCAGCTCAGCAGGTTTTTGAAATATAGCTTTAGGATCAATTCCTAATTTTTTATCAGCATATATTTTTTGCATAAAGTAAGCCCACTCGGGCATTGCCATTTCATTACCACCGTACGTCCACCTGATCTTTAAGAAGGGATCATCACAACCAACCCATGCCCCTGCGAGTAATTGTGGTGTATAGCCGATAAACCATCCATCTGTATTATCATTAGTGGTTCCTGTTTTGCCCCCCATAGCCCCCTTAATGCCAAACCTGTCACGCATTGAATGCCCTGTACCAAAATCAACTACACCCTGCATCATTTTATACATTGTGTAAGCATCTGATTCACTGATAACCTGTTTTGATTCGGGCTGAAAACTTTCCAGTACGTTGCCATTCTTATCTTCTATCCGGAGGATGATAATGGGATCGGTACTAAAGCCCCGGTTGGGAAACATTGTATAAGAATGCAGCATTTCAAGCAAGGTTAGATCAGCAGAACCAAGCGCTATAGAAGGCACAATCGGGATGAAACTTTTTATACCACACAGGTGTGCAAACTCTGCGGTTTTTTTAGGACCAATTCGACTCATGAGATCGTAAGCAGCAGCGTTCAATGATTTTGCTAAACAATATGCCATCGTTCCACCGCCACCTGAAATTGTTTTATTGGCAAGTGTTATTGCCCTGCCGCCGATATAACTATCAGGAGTAAGCCCTGCATCTATCAATGCTAATGTATATAGTATAGGCTTGAAGGTAGAACCCACCTGCCTGTTGGTAGTGACGTGATCAAATTTGAACCATTTAAAATCTATTCCGCCAACCCACGCTTTTACTTCTCCTGTTACAGGATCAACAGCAGCAAATGAGGTTTGCATCATTTGTTTTAAATACTTGATGGAATCAATTGGTTTCATCACCGTATCTTTTTGACGGTCTTTATTCCATGCAAATACTTTCATATGCACAGGAACATAAAAAGATTTTTTTATTTCTGCTTCATCAACTTCATCTTCTTTCATTTGCCTCCAGCGTTCGCTTTCCTTCATCGCACGCAATAAAATATCCTGGTGATTTTTCCATACATCTTTACCCAACTGGCTGTTGAATTTTTTTTGCATTGCATTCATGTGAAGCACTACAGCTTCCTCTGCAAACAATTGCATTTTAGGGTCTATGGTTGTATAAATTTTTAAACCATCCCTGTACAGATCATAAGGTCTGTTAGTATTAGGATTCTGATGGGTCTTACACCATTCATCAAGCTTTTTACTAAGCACCGCCCGGAAGTATGGAGCAATACCTAAATTCTCATCCAGCTTTTTAAATTTAATACCAAGTGGTTTTTTCTTAAAGCTGTTAGCTTCTGTTTCTTTAATTACATCGTTCCTCACCATTTGCTCCAATACTACATTTCTTCTTTCCATTGCAGCCTGCGGATGACGCACAGGATCATATTGATTTGGTCCCTTTAACATGCCTACCAATAATGCTGCCTCATCCGTTGATAATAGTGATGGTTCTTTTTGAAAGAAAACTCTTGATGCATTTCGAATTCCAAAAACATTGCCCCATGGAACTCTATTGAGGTACAATGAAATAATTTCCTGCTTTGTAAAATTTCTTTCAAGCTTTAAGGCTACTATCCATTCTTTTAATTTATCAAGACTTCTTATTAAAATATTTCCACGTCCCTGTCCTAAAATATTTTTAGCTAATTGTTGTGTTATAGTACTTCCGCCACCATCTCTTCCCAAACCATACACGGCACGGGCAATACTTTTTGCATCGATGCCGGAGTGTTCATAAAAACGTTCGTCTTCTGTTGATATCAATGCATCAATAACATGCGGAGAAATATCTTTAAAATCAACAGCGCTCCTGTTTTCTGCATAAATTTTACCCATTAATGTGTTGCCATCATTTGCATAAATTTCTGATGCAAGATTAGCCTGTGGATTTTCCAGTTCCTGCATTGAGGGGATTTTACCGAAAAAACCAAGCTGGGCAAAGAGCAGCATAATCAGAACCAATGCGGTGCCGCCTAATACTGTAAACCACAATATTTTTATAGACTTTTTTATTACTGTTTTTTTAGAAGACATTTTGCCTGTCGTAGTTGTTTTTGAAGTCACATATTTAAATTGAGTTAAAAGGTTACCAAAGTTAGAAAAGACAAATCTTCTTTGGCAAATTTGTTTAGTTAAACTTTTAAAAGAAATAGTCTAAAACTTACCCGGATATTTAGTATTCAACAGTTTAATGTAGCCTGCAAGATCTTTATTGGCTTTTAATACCTGTAAATTAGCATCGGAGATTATTACAAAAGAATATTTATTTGCCGGCAACCATGAAACCTCGGAAGGGGCGTTTTTCTTTAACCTGTCAGCATATACAATGGCGGCATTGGCATCGGGAAATTTACTGAAGATCAGAAAATTTCTATCCTTATCAAATGCATTTTTGGCGATATCAATTGGTTGGCCTGAAAACTTTTCGCGGTTGTAACGGTTAAAAGCATTTCTTGCTTCGCTGATATAAACCGGATCAACTTTATCCAATATCATTACAACATTTTGTGCATCTTCTGCAACAAAGATGAACGTGCCGTTGGTAATTGGTGGTGGCTTTACAACCTGTGGCTGTGTTAATACTTCTTTTTTCTCTTCGGGTGCTACCGTTTTTGGTTGCTCAGTTTTAGTTTCCTGTGTAATAGTTTTCTGTTGTGTAGGCTCATCATTTATTACGATCATCTTTTCTTCATCAACTCTTGTTACTTTTAAATTGGTTAAGTATCCTTCAATTTGTTTTCTCCTGTTTAAAACATCTATCATTGTTGCTGCCTTATCTTTTAAAGGAGATGTTGGATATTGAGAAATTATATTATTTAAAGTAACTATCGCCTGGCTATCCTGTTTTTGTTTAATGTAATACACCGATTCTATGTAGAGCAATTGCGGGCTCCAGTAATTATTTCCATATAAACTATCAGCGGCTCTTTTGTCTTCAACTGCTTTTTCAAATTGTCCTTCTATAAAAAGGTTATATATGTTTTGGTAACGTTTTGATGCAGCCGGATCTTTTGTTCCCGGCTTTACGGCCTTTGGATTATTTGCTATCTGGGCGAATTTGGTATTCTTAAAACCGGTAAGCAATAAATTTTTATAATAAGCTGCTTTAGATAAATTTCCAATCTTGGTATAGCAATACATTAAATTCAAATACAATTCGCCGCCATACAGATTGTTAGGGAAGCGCTGCAAAGATGTTTCATACGTTTGGGCTGCAATGATATAATCTTCAAGACTGTTTTGATACAATTTCCCTAACTCAAATAATGATGAAGCAACTAAAATATTTGATGCAACTAATTTCTCAGGTGTTAGCGGAAGATTGTTGAGCATTCCATCATAACTTAATTCTGTATTTGATACCGATATTTTATTGTCTGGTAAGTTTGAATTATTGTTTACTGCGTTTACATTGTTTATCGAATTGTTGCCTGCCGAAGTCCTTCGCCAGTTATCAATGTTCAACCTGTTTCCCCACTTACTTCTAAATTCACTAAAGCCTTTTGATTTCAGAGAAGCATTATAAAAATACCAATCACCCTTTGTATTATTATTACCAAAAAGGTCAACAGATTGCTGGTTGTTATTACTAAACGCCGAAG
>JBKJSX010000199.1:0-9566 GCA_046594375.1 Chitinophagaceae bacterium | reverse complement strand
GTCCTATGAATGGGATTAGATCAACAAGCAATGAAATATAAAAACAAGAACATAATACAACATTCTTAAAGTCAATCTTGTTGCCACTGATCAAACCTCATTATTTATTTTTCCCGCTTACATATTTATTCCCCCTAACATAAAAACGGTAAGGCAATTCAGAATCCGGGAATGCGCTTTCAACTCCAATTCTTTTGCTAATGCCCATCTCATGTTCTTTTAATTTAAATCCATCATCTGCTAAATAAATTTCA
This sequence comes from Chitinophagaceae bacterium, assembly GCA_046594375.1. Lineage (GTDB taxonomy): Bacteria > Bacteroidota > Bacteroidia > Chitinophagales > Chitinophagaceae > Ginsengibacter. Next base: position 9,312 of record JBKJSX010000199.1, on the reverse strand, counting down.
TCATCCCTCAAATGTAATCCTGAATGTTTTTTAAAAATTCCCAGCGCTTTCCCAACATTGCCAGGACCCTTTGTCAATGTAAAATCGAATTTTGGTTTGCCTGATCGCTGCAGCATAATATCAATTCCCTGCAATGGTTCTATGGCTCGTATCAATACAGCATCAGGGATATTTTTTTCGTTGGTAACAACATTAAACATTTGGTGCATGCCGTAACATATATATACATATGCAGTTCCGGGATGTTCATACATGTGTTCATTCTTCGCAGTTCTTCTTCCTCCAAATGAATGAGATGCCTTATCAACATAGGCAACATAAGCTTCGGTCTCAATGATCCTTCCTGATGTAACAACACCATCAAATTTTGTAACAACTATTTTCCCTATAAGCTCTTTGGCAATAACAACAACATCTTTTCTTTTATAAAAATTAAGTGGCAATTTTTTCATACTCATTACAACAAATTTTTTTTTTGTGTTATGCCAATCGTGAAATTACCATCGTGAAATGTGAGAACTTTACGTCTCACTTTTCACGTCTCATAGTAGCTGGGAACATGTTTCATTGATGTGAACTTTATCCGCATAAAATTATATTAAATGTCTTCCGTGTACACCAAACACGGATTATATTTTTTAAGTTTGAATAAACCAACCAACAAACGTATTGCTCCAGGAACTTGTCATAGCCATACAGGCATATTTTAAAGCGCATCGTTTTATTGTAAAACACAGGTTATGGAAGTGGATACTTATGCCCGGAATTTTGTACGCAATTTTATTTTGTGCAGGTATTTATTTTTTCTGGCAGTCATCAGGTCATGTTATTGATTATTTTTTTTCTAAAACAGGATTAAAAGCACTGATGGTTAAAGAGCAGGATTCATGGCTGCGTTTCCTCTTTATACTTGGACAATTAATTTTGCAACTGGTATTGTTATTCGTTTATTTTTCATGGTTTAAATATTTGTTTCTTATTATCGGCTCACCAATTTTTGCATACATCAGTGAAAGAACTGAAGCGATCATAAATGGCAAAGAATATCCTTTTGATCTGAAACAATTTTGGAAAGATATTATAAGAGGAACCGTAATAGCCATTCGAAACACTCTGTGGCAAACAGTTTACATGATCTCTATTTTTATTTTAGCATTTATTCCCGTTATTGGATGGGCAACGCCTGTACTGGTTTTATTTATTGAGAGTTATTATTTTGGATTTTCTATGCTGGATTACAACAGTGAACGGCGGAAACTTTCGGTTGCACAGAGCATTGATTTTATTGGCAAACATAAAGGACTGGCAATAGGTAATGGAATGGTATTTTATTTAATGCATGCCCTGCCAATCATCGGCTGGGTATTAGCACCAACGTATGCAGTAATTGCAGCTACATTAAGTTTGCATAATTCAAAAACATCATGACATCGAAAAGCCTGGTTTACCTTATCCCATCTTTTTTATCAGAAGACAGTGTAGAAACAATTCCCGTTTACATTATTGACTCAATAAAAAATTGCACAGTGATATTTGCAGAGAACGAAAGAACGGCAAGACGATTTTTAAAAAGTATTTACAGAGAGATTGTGATTGATGATTATGAATGGTTCACCCTGCATAAAGCAGAGACAGAGCAGATAGTAATGTTTAAACAAAAGATTAAAGAAGAAAAAAATATTGCCATCATAAGCGAAGCCGGATGCCCCGCCATTGCAGACCCGGGTCAAATATTAGTTAATGTAGCTCAACAATTAAACGTGACTGTAAAACCTTTGGTGGGACCGAGTTCTATACTGTTGGCTTTGATGGCGAGTGGAATGAACGGGCAACAATTTCAATTTGTTGGCTACCTGCCAATTGATATTCAACCCAGATCATTGAAACTAAAAGAATTGGAAGAAGAATCTGCAAGAAAAAAATGCACACAAATATTTATTGAAACACCGTACCGTAATAATCAAATGCTGGAAACAATTTTAAAAACATGCAAGCCCGCTACACAACTTTGTGTAGCATCAGAGATCACATCAAAAAATGAATTTATTAAAACAAGATCAATAGCAGAATGGAAACGTGAAAAAATTGATCTTCATAAAAAGCCGGTTATATTTTGTCTGATGGCTGTCTGAATTAGGATTTATTTGAGAAAAGGATGACAGGATTGTTGTGCATACTTACTATTCACTATTTACTCCTCTTTAGGGGCTGGGGTTATAATCCATATTCACTCACCAACCAGATAAGCGCCCCCATGTTTGCAGCACCTAATTTTAATTCACGTTCACTTACATTTTCAAATACATCTGTTGCTGCATGATGAATATCAAAGTAGCGCTGGCTATCGGGTGTAAAGCCTGCAAGTGCTGTTCCTATCTCTTTTAAATGACCAACATCAGAACCACTGCCACCGGCAATTATATCAGAAGCTCCATAAGGATAAAATAAATTTTTCCATCCGATAATTTTATTCCGTTGCGCTTCTGGCATGTCTAAACTAAATCCTCTTGGTGTAAAGCCACCTGCATCACTTTCTAAAGCAAAAATTATTTTTTCCTTTTTCCCTTTTGCTTCATCAAGGTATTTTTGTCCGCCGCGACCACCATTTTCTTCATTGGCGAATGCAACTGCACGGATGGTTCTTTTGGGCCTTATCCCTAAAGCTTTTAATGTTCGTAAAACTTCCATGCTCTGTACTACACCTGAGCCATCATCATTTGCACCTTCGGCAAGATCCCAGCTATCCAAATGTCCTCCAACAGTAATTATCTCTTCGGGAAATTGTGAGCCTTTTATTTCACCAATAACATTGTAGCTAATAACGTCCGGAAGCATTTCACTTGTTGTTCTGAAATATGCTTTCGAAACATTTCCCTTTTTTATTTGTGTGCTAAAATATTCTGCATCATTTGTGCTGATAGCAACCGCAGGAATTTTTGGAAATGAATCATTGTAAACTGTTGCCCCGGTATGCGGATAATCATTTAAATTGATAGCAAGAGAGCGAACGATCGCACCAATGGCTCCATATTTTGCTGCGAGCGCAGGACCTTTTGTACGTGATACGCCGCTCTCGCCATAAGCACTGAATGTTTTAATATACGTTTGGTTCATCGGAAAATTAAAGAATACAATTTTTCCTTTAACGCCAGCTGTTCCCAATTTATCTAACTGTGCAATACTGTTCACTTCAACAACATTTGCTGTAACACCATTTGTGCCTGTGCCAACTGAGTTACCCAGCGAACATAATTTTAAATCATACTTTTTGCCGTCGGCTAAAATTATTTGCCCTTTTTCTTTTTCTCCACGAACCCAGTGCGGCACCATACATTGCTGCAGGTACACATTATCCGAACCCATTTCCTTCATCATTCCAGTAACCATTTTTACTGCCTTTTGATAACCTGCCGAACCGGAAAGTCTTGACCCCACCTGTTTGCAGAGCTTCCTTAAATTTTCGTAAGCAGCACCATGTGCCATGGTTTCATCTACTATTTTTTTTATTACCACTGAATCAGCATCCTGGGAAAATGCTATTTGAAAACATAAACTTACCAGTGTGATTAAAATACTTTTCTTCATCAAAAAAATTTTAGATTAGCGTCTTTGAATTACTTTATCGACTATATATTTTGATTCTCCCCGCCAGGGAAGGGCAGTCATTTTTTCTTTATAATGAAGTGTAACATCTCTTCCCTCCAATATTGACAAAGAATCAGCAACTGACTTATCATCAACTGAAAACTGCCACATATTATTTATCAGCACTCCGCCATTTGTAGTATTTATTCCACCCAGATTTAATTCTCCTTCGTAGGTTTTAAATATATAGCCTTTGTGCGAAAACTTAATTAAGCGTCCTGCCCTGTTTCCATCACTGTAGGTGTACATGGTTGCTATTAAAAAATAAACACCAAAGCAGAGTATCAGTATAAAAATTGTCCACACCAAAAATTTTTTCATAAAAACAATTTGGCAAACTTAACTAATAAAAAGAGTTTAAATACAGGAGAGAAAAATTGCATTAAAGAATCTGTATTTTGCACCTTCATTTTACCTGAAATTAAAAGTATGAATATAGGAATTGTATGCTACCCTACTTATGGCGGAAGTGGTGTATTGGCTACTGAATTGGGTAAGGCGCTGGCAGATAAAGGCCATAACATTCACTTTATAACTTACCAGCAACCGGTGAGGTTAAGCGGATTTCATGCAAATATTTTTTATCACGAAGTAAGAGTTCCTACGTATCCATTGTTTGATTACCCTCCTTACGAAACTGCGCTGGCAAGCACTATGGTAGATGTGATCATAAACAATGATGTGCAATTGCTACATGTTCATTATGCCATACCACATGCTTCTGCAGCCTACATGGCAAAACAAATTTTAGCAAAGCAGGGAATAAAAATTCCGGTGATAACTACTTTACATGGCACTGATATAACACTGGTGGGACGGGATAAAACTTACTCCCCTGTAGTTACATTTTCCATGAATGAAAGTGATGCCATCACTGCAGTATCAAAAAATCTGCGTGATGAGACTTTCAACAATTTTAAAATGGAAAAAGACATACAGGTTATCTACAATTTTGTTGATGTAAAAAGATTTAACCGCAAACCTATTGATGCATTTAAAAAAGTTATTTCACCCAACGGAGAAAAAATTTTATTGCACGCGTCCAACTTTAGAAAAGTAAAACGTGTTGATGATGTTGTAAAAATGTTCGTAAAATTAAATGCCGAATTACCATCAAAACTTTTGTTTGTAGGAGATGGCCCTGAGCGTCCGCAGATTGAAATGCTATGCCGTGAAAGTGCAGCCCACCATGACATACGCTTTTTAGGCAAGCAGGATCAGATGGAAGATATATTAGCTATCTCTGATGTTTTTGTATTGCCAAGTGAATATGAAAGTTTTGGGCTTGCTGCGCTGGAAGCAATGGCAGCAGCGGTTCCTGTGATATCAACAAATGCCGGGGGTTTACCGGAAATAAATGTAAATGGTTACAGTGGATTTTTAAGTGATGTGGGAGATGTAGATGATATGTGTAAGAATGCACTTATCATTTTATCTGAAGAAACGAAACTGAAAGAATTTAAAGATAATGCCCTGCAGCAGGCAATGAAATTTGATATAAATACTATTGTTCCGGAGTACGAGGCTTTGTACAAAAATTTTATTTAGTCCACCCAGTTATTTATAATTGAAACTTATTTCAATTTAACTCCCAGAAGGGAAAGGAGTAAAAGTATAAAATGACGAATGGAAGACAACTCATATTTTCACACCTGCTACTATCTTTCTTTATGTTGATTTTAAACTTTCGTTCTAATTATTTATCAACACGTAACAAACTAATAACCTAAGCTTCCCCCTTCTGAAAAGGGAATTTATTTTTTCCTTAAGTATTGTTCGGGGTTTACATTGTTGCTTTCTTTCATTATGATAAGATCAACTTCTCCCTGTCCTTCATCATTAGCACCTGCCCGGCCAATCCCCTGCCCTGTTTTTACTGCCTGTCCTCTTTGCACAGATGCCGATGAGAGATTGCTGTAAACTGAAAAGTATTTTCCATGTTTTATAAACACAACCTGCTTATCATCCATAGTATTTACTAAAGTTATTTCGCCGTCAAATATTGCTTTTACTGAGCCTCCTACTGCAGTGCCGATACTTACACCCGGGTTATCATATGTAACTCCACCCGGCAGCGAATTTCTCCCGGAATGGCTTAGAATAAAACCATCTGCAGGCCATGGCAATGAACCACGGTTTCTTTCAAAGTTTGCATCTAACACTCTGTCTGCTTCTGAACTCACCAAAATACTTTCAATTTTCTTTGGTGTTCTTACAGCAGGTTTGGTAATGGCAACATCAGTATTATTATTATTTGGCTTTGGCTTATTTAATTTAGCAAGCCGATCACGTTCAAGTCTATCCTCTTCTGCTTTCTTTCTGGCGAGAGCAATTTCACGGTTGATCATAACTGTTATCATGCCCCGCAGTTTTGCATCTTGCTTTCTTTTATTTTGTATCTGCGCAGAAAGTTCTTTTTGGCGTCCTTTTAATTTGGTAACTATTTTTTCTTTTTCTTCCTGTTGCTTTTCAAGAACATTCATCTCTTTATTCTTTTCAGTGAGCGTCATATTCTTTTTTTGCTTGTTGCCCGACAATTCATTTATTCGTTGGCCCAGAAGCTTTTGAGTGCGCATAATAGTCACTCCCTGCTGTTCCCTAAATGTGCGATAAGATTTTAAATAAGTAATACGTTTGATAGCATCATTAAAACTGGATGCAGAAAAAATGAAATTCAGGAAGTCATAACTATTGCGGTTCTTAAAAGCATACACCATACTTTTGGCATACTCCTGTTTCAAAGTATCTAATATCCTGGCTAATTTGTTTACTTCTCTCTGTGATTTAAAAATATCATTCTCAATAAATTTTAATTGGCCTGTAATATTTTCAATAACATTTCCCTGCAGATCAAGCCGTTTATTTATTAATGATAATTGCCCGATATTTTCTTTAGTAGTTTTTTTTGTTTCGCTTAAAACTTTTTCGGTTTCTTCAATTTCTTTTTTAAGTTGCTGCCGTTGTTTCAATAATTCATCTTTACCCTGGGCGCTGGCACTTGAAAGAAAAAGAAAGGTAACAGCAACACTCAGAAAGATCTTTTGCATGGGTGGAATTTAAGAGTTACAAAATTTTAGGGCGTTACTAATATCCTGGCTACGCTTATTTTGTTTTATAATTTTTTGGGATTGCGAATGGGTAAGATAATTCAGTATTAAAATCATATTGTTTAAAATTCAGGATGATATCAACTTTGGTTTTTTCAGCAACAGTTATCTCACGGTAAGTTGAAAAGAAAAATCCGGTTTTATTTTCATAATCACCATATGTAAGATCACCCGTTCTGTTAAGTGATAAATCCAGATCATCAAGTTTACTTCTTTCTACTAAATTATTGCTGGAAGATAGCGTTAGTAAATTCTTAAAATATTTCCCGATGGTTGAAAGCAATATGTGATTCTCAGTAAATTTATAAGACACTATTTTATCTCCCAGGTAAACAGGGTTACCAATGATAATATCCTGAAGTGTTTTAAAATCAAGCGGAATTTTTGCGATCTCTTCAATAAAATTAAATGGACGTTCCTCTACCTGCTTTTGTAATTTATTTAAAATGGTAATGTGATCTTTTGTTATCAATATCCTAAATGCTTCTATACTTAAAAATGTAGCGTTGATAGATATCCATATCACACTGTCTTTTTTCATTCTTACAACTGCAATTACATCAGGCTGTTTGCCTTTTGAATCTTCGTATTGAACTTTAATTTTTGCGGAAAAGGTGTTGAACTTAATTATGTTTTTAGAAAGCGTATTTATAAGATCCTTTCCACCTTTGAGAGAATCAAGGGAAGGATCATTTTTTACAGTTATAACCGTATCCTTTTTATTTATCGCAGTCTGCAATTTTTTTGTAGACCTGCAACTGATAGCGCTTAGTAAAATAATTACACTTAGTGATAGTAAAACATTTTTCATTTTATAAAGTATGATGTTATTAATTAACGCCTGTATGTCCAAATCCTCCTTCTCCTCTTTGTGTTTTGTTCAATTGCTGTACCACTTCCCATTTTGCTTTTTCCACTTTTGAAATTATCATTTGTGCTATCCTGTCGCCATGTTGTATCATTTGTTCCTTTGATGATAAGTTTATAAGGATCACTTTTATTTCGCCCCGATAATCACTGTCAACAGTACCCGGAGAATTTAAACAGGTAATACCCTGTTTATTTGCTAATCCGCTTCGTGGCCGCACCTGCGCTTCGTAACCCTCAGGCAGTTCAATAAATAAACCGGTAGAAACCATCTCTCTTTGGAAAGGTTGTAATGTAATTGGTGTTTGCAAATTAGCCCTGATATCCATTCCGGCAGATCCGGGAGTTGCATATTGGGGTGTAATGTTATTTGACTGATTAACGATTTTTATTAAGACCTCCGGCATACGAACAAAGTTAGGGAAGTGAGACGTGAAACCTGAAATGGGAAATGTGAAAAAATAAAGTGGTTGCCACAGCTTCTGATGTTTAACATTTGACATTTAACATTCAATAATCAAACACTTTCTAATAAAATTGTTGCATAAGCTGCCAGCCCTTCTTCTCTTCCGATAAACCCCATTCGTTCTGTTGTAGTAGCCTTTATTGAAACATCACAAACTTTTATTGAGAGTATTGTTGAAATAGTTTGCTGCATCTGTTCTATATACGGTTTTATTTTAGGCAATTCAAGACACAATGTTGAATCTATGTTTACGATTTTATATCCGGCTGATGTTATGAGGTCAAAGGTTTTTTTTAAAAGAATTTTGCTGTCTATATTTTTAAACTCCCGGGATGTATCAGGAAAGTGTACACCAATATCTCCAAGACAAGCGGCTCCTAACATAGCATCGCAGATAGCATGCAATAAAACATCAGCATCGCTATGGCCCAATGCTCCTTTTGAGTGAGGCACATTTATACCACCGATCCATAATTCTCTTTCCGTAACTAATTGATGAAAGTCAATGCCGAAGCCAATTCTAAAAGACATGTATTTTTAATTTTTGTAAATATCAATTAATATTAATCAAAGCACAAAAAAAAACGCCTCATTACTGAGACGTTCTTTTAAAAAAATATTCTAAATTAATTACCAGCAGGAGCCGCAGATTCTTTATCAAGATTAAAGATCAAACTAAACCTCACCGTGTTTGCTAAAGGATTTCTGTTAACACCCCCTCCTGAAGGAATAAGGTATGAGAAATTTAAACCAAACATGTTGTAATTTAAGCCTGCACCAATTGTAAAATACTTACGGTTTCCTTTGGTAGGCGCCTCATAAAAATATCCTGCTCTAAAAGCAAACTGGTTATTATACATATACTCTGCACCTAAAGAAACCTGTACTTCTTTTAGCTCTTCACTGCCACCACCCGGAGCATCTCCAAAAGAACTTACCCAACTGCTAACAACTCCCTTGTTCCTGTATTTAGCAATGGATGCAGAATCAGTAGAATTATTTCCGGTAATTGTTGGCGGTGTTGGAACCAATAATTTATTTATATCTAAACCAAAAGTTGCTTTGCTCGTCTCATCAAAAACTTTAGTATAAGCAATTCCAACACCCAAATTAGCAGGTATATAATCTTTTTGTGTAGCATCATTTGTGTAAGAAATTTTTGATCCTAAGTTATGTAAAGCAATACCCCAATTTAAGCCTGAGGCATTTGCATCACCACCTGTTCCA
>JBKJSX010000181.1:0-10611 GCA_046594375.1 Chitinophagaceae bacterium | reverse complement strand
TACTTTTCGATTGAAGATAATCTGCTAATTTCCCCTGTATAGGAGGTATGATTCCGCCGCCTAAAATCATCATAATTAAAAAGGCTGCTCCTTGTGTTGTATATTTTCCTAAGCCGGCTATTGATAATGTAAAAATACAAGGCCACATAATAGAGCAAAATAATCCACCGCTTAAAAATGCGTATATAGCAATTGTACCAGTTGAAAATAATCCTATAAGCATTGATATCATTCCCAGCAATCCAAAAATTAAAAGTGTGCGTGCAGGTTTATTATTACTAACATAGAAAGCGCCGATCTGAACGATAACGCATACAATGTAATAGTATAAAACAGTTATATCATGTTTTGAAATAGCATTAACAGCCAAAACAATTGCGAAGGCAATTAACGGGACAATAAATGTTAGCAGCTTTTTAGTTGCGGGTTTCAACTCAAAAGCGGCAATAGAACCAACCCATCTGCCTATCATCAGGCTACCCCAATACATAGAAACAAACATGGCAGCTTCTGAAGATTGAAAGCCGCCAAAATCAGGTTGTTTTAATAATTCACTAAGGTTACTAACAATGGTAACCTCAACCCCTACGTAAACAAATAATGCTAACATTCCCAAAACCAATTGAGGATATTTCATTGCCCCCCATCCATCTGGATTTTTTCTGGCTCTCATATTTGAAAACAATAAACTTGCCACCACTACAGCCAATGCGCCAAACAACCATTTCATCCTATAGGTTTCCAAATCATGTTTTTCAATAATTGATAATGAAGCAGGATCTGTTTTATAACTATTAAATACCGGCACAAACATGATTATAAGAAGCCCTGTCATTATTAATAATGAATACAAAACTTTATTTGCTTTTTCTGTTTTTTCAGTTGAAATTCCTGCAGGCACTTTTTTCGAAAAATAAAATAAAGCTGCGGCTCCTATAAAAAGAATTCCTACAAATGTGTACAGAATAATTACTTTACTGAGGCCCAGAGCAGCAATCTTTTCGTCAGGTACAAATGCTGTTGTACCAAATAATGCAAATGCAACAATTAGCGGCCCAATCATAGTTCCAAACGAATTAACGCCTCCGCCAAGATTAACGCGGCTTGTTCCCGTTGCGGGATCACCTAATGAAATTGCGAACGGTTGCGCCGCAGTTTGTTGAAGAGAAAATCCTAATGCAACAATAAAAAGGCCCACCAGCATTCCTGTAAAAGTATTGGCATTCACCGCAATTATCATGGCTACTGCACCTAAAGCTGAAAAGAGTAAACCATAAACAATACTTTTTTTATAACCCCATTTTGCTACAAGGTCTTTGCCTCCAAAAGCTCCATAAGCAAATAGTGCAAGCGCACCGAGATAATAAGCAAGATAAAAGGCGAAATCTACAAGCTGACTTTGAAATTGATCAAGCTGAAAATAATGTTTACAGAAGGGGATGAAAACACTATTGCCTGCCGCAATAAATCCCCAGAAAAAAAATACGGTAACCAGCGTAGTTAGAGCGCCATAATTCGTTTCTTTTAAACCATCGCCCCCCCGGTTAACTGAAACTGTATTTGTTATTGACATAGCCATAAACAATCGATTTAGAAAATGAAAGTAACAGATTTTTTTTACTTTGTAAATTTTGATTATTAATTTGTTCATAACAAAATGATGCTTAATTTGATAATCTATTTTATCTTCTATGGAAATAATACATGTTAGTGCTGAATGTTATCCTTATGCAAAAGCAGGCGGACTGGGAGATGTGGTGGGTGCATTACCAAAATATCAAAATAAACTTGGGCACATTGCAAAGGTTGTCGTGCCAATGTATCGCACAAAATTTTTGTACGAAAATGATTTTGAGGTGGTTGGGAAAGGGGGCTTCGGTATGGCGCACTACTGGCTTAATTACACCGTTATAAAAGAAACAACAAACCTGCTTGGCTTTGATCTTTACCTGATAGATATAAATAATTTATTGGATAGGGAAAAAATTTATGGCTATGATGATGACATTGAAAGGTTCACTGCATTTCAAATTGCAGTTGTTGACTGGATAAATAAATGGGAAGACCTGCCGGATGTAATTCATGTGCATGATCACCAGGCAGCGCTCATTCCTTTCATGATGCAGAATTGCAGTTCCTATCGTCGTCTTGCAGTGATACCAACTGTTCTCACAATTCACAATGGTCAATACCAGGGATGGATGGATTGGAATAAATCGAGTTACCTGCCTGATTGGGATAAATGGAAATGGGGATTGTTGGAATGGGATAAAACAATTAACTCCCTTGCATGCGGTGTTCGTTGTGCTGCAAAAGTTACAACCGTTAGTCCCGGTTATTTAGGTGAATTAAAATACAGCGCAAACGGTTTAGAAATGCTTTTTGAATTTGAAAAAGGAAAGTGCGTAGGTATATTAAATGGTATTGATGAAGACATTTGGGATCCTGCCACTGATACATACATTACAGACAGGTTTAGTGTGGATGATGCAAATGTTGGCAAGGCTACCAACAAAAAAGTTTTATGCGATCAGTTTGGTTTGGATGAAGAAAAACCTTTAATAATTTTTATTGGCAGATTAGTGGGAGAGAAGGCTGCAGATCTTTTGCCGCAGGTAATTGCAGATTCGATATATTATATTAAAGGTGAAATGAATTTTTTAATTTTAGGAAGTGGTGATCCCTATGTAGAACATCAATTGCAGCAAATGAATGGAAGGTTTGTTGGGTTTTATAATTCGCAAATAGGATATAATGAAAAGCTTGCTCACCAAATGTACGCCGGCGCAGATTTTTTATTAATGCCAAGCAGGGTAGAGCCTTGTGGTTTAAATCAAATGTATGCTATGCGTTATGGAACCATCCCCATTGTTCGTAATACAGGAGGACTAAGAGACACTGTAAAAGATTTTGGTGATGATGGTGGTTATGGTATTTGTTTTAACCAGGCAAGTGTTGGCGATATTACTAATTCAGTTTATCGTGCAATACAATTATATTCACAAAAAAAACAAGTTGGGGATATCCGCAAACAAATAATGCAAATAGATAATAGCTGGGAAAATAGTGCAGGAAAATACATTGAGTTGTATGAAGTTATTTAATTGAGAATTTTATAATGGAAAATTGAAAATGATAAACCTCAATAATCATGCGAAAGAGCAACATCTTAAAAGAAAAGAGTTTCGCTTTTGCAGTAAGGATTATTAAGCTTTATAAGTATTTAAAAAGTAAGCATAATGAATATATATTATCCAGGCAAATAATCAGAAGCGGAACATCTATTGGTGCATTAATAAGAGAAAGTGAAAATGCTGAAAGCAAAAAAGATTTTATTCATAAATTAAATATTTCATTGAAAGAAACTGATGAAACACAATATTGGTTAGCCTTATTATATGAAACAGAATTTATGACAAAAGAAATGTTTGATTCAATAAACACTGACGTGGAAGAGTTAATAAAATTGTTAGTAGCAAGTGTGAAAACAAGCAAAGAAAATTTAAAGTCTTCATCTAAAGTTCTCCATTCTCCATTATAAAATTTTCAATTTTTATGACTATTACCAAATCTCTCATCTCTGTTATTCTTGGAGGAGGTGCCGGCAGCAGGTTATATCCTTTAACATCTGCAAGAAGTAAGCCTGCTGTACCCATCGCAGGAAAATACAGGTTAGTAGACATCCCTATTTCTAATTGCATTAACTCAGGTATTAACCGGATGTTTGTGCTTACGCAATTTAATTCCGCATCACTAAATAAGCATATAAAAAACACCTATCAATTCAGTGCATTCGGCAGTGGCTTTGTAGATATATTGGCGGCAGAGCAAACCCCCGACAATGCAACATGGTTCCAGGGAACTGCTGATGCAGTGCGGCAATCAATAAGGCATATTGAAAAAATTGATTTTGATTATGTATTAATTCTTTCGGGCGACCAGTTGTACCAAATGGATTTTGCTGAGATGTTTGAAACCCATGTAAAGTCAGGATCCGATATCACCATCGCAACAATTCCTGTAACAGGGAGAGAAGCTACTGAGTTTGGAATTTTAAAAGCAAATGACGAGAATATGATCACTTCATTTGTTGAAAAACCCAAAAATGAAATTTTGGGAGAATGGGAAAGCGATACGGGAAATGATATGAAAGCAATGGGCAGAACATATCTTGCTTCTATGGGCATTTATATTTTTAATAGAAAATTATTATTTGAGCTTTTAGAGACCGAACATAAAACAGCAACTGATTTCGGAAAGGAAATTATCCCCGACTCAATTGAGAAATACAAGGTCGCCAGTTTTCAATACGATGGTTACTGGACTGACATAGGAAACATATATTCTTTTTTTGAAGCCAACATTGCTCTTACCCTTGATCTTCCGCCATTCAATTTATTTGACAGTAACAAAGTTGTTTACAGCCGGGCAAGAATGTTACCTCCGGCAAAGATCAGCGGTACAACATTAGAAAAAACAATAATTGCAGAAGGATGTATCATTCATGCATCAAGGCTGGAGAGTACGGTAGTGGGCATTCGTACAAGGATTGGTGTTGGAACAACGATATTAAACAGTTACATAATGGGAAGTGATTATTATGAAACGCTTGCTGAAATTGAATATGATAATGAGCATGGCATACCAAAAGTTGGTATCGGGGAAAGATGCTATGTAAAAAATACAATTATTGATAAAAATTGCCGCATAGGAAACGATGTAAGAATTAATGGTGGCTCACATCTGCAGGATGATGACCACTCACTATACACTGTTAAGGATGGAATAGTTGTTATAAAAAAAGGTGCGGTTGTGCCTAACGGTTTTGTAATTTAAAATCGTAGTTCGGGCATTAATTAAAGACAAACATTTTGTTATAACACTGAGCTAAGGACAAACCCTACTGGAAAGAAGTGTAAGAGCTATGATAAAAAAACCCGGGTAAAGGGGATGTACTAAATCATTCAAATAAAGCTAAAATGGTTGATAAAAATCACGAATCTTGAAATAAATGTCCATCTTCCGGCGTTAGCAGTTGTAATTCTTAGATAGTCCTATAATAAAAATCCATAAAATCCGTAATGAAAAACCTCTTGGTAACTCTTATTGCAATTTTTACCTTCACCCAGATATTCTCCCAAACTGACAGTGCTCAATTTTATTTTAAGAAAGGCACTGACGAACAGACTGTAAAACGATATTTATTATCATCAAAATATTTTGATAAAGCCATCCAATTTGATCCTAATTATGCGGAGGCATATATTGAGAACGGTCGTGTAAATAATGAAATGCGAAAAATATTTATAGCACAATCCCATTTTGAAAAAGCTTACCAATTGCAACCCGATAACCAGGTTGCCATACAGGAATTAGGTTCTCTCTATTTTAATAACAGGCAATTTCAAAAAGCGATATATCTGGCGCAAAAATGCAAGAGCTGTCCTGAAGCAGACAGGATAATAGGGATGAGTAGTTACCAAATAGAGGATTATGCAAAAGCCATTACCAGCCTGCAAAATGTGCTGGCGAAAAATCCTAATGATGCTGAAGCCACCTATACTTTGGGCAGAAGTTATCTTGAAATAGAAGATTTTAAAAACGCTATCATGCAATACCAAAAGGCACTTACATTAGATCCAACAAAAAGTAGCTGGATGTATGAGCTTGCTTTGCAATTGTATAATTCCAATGATTACCAAAATGCAAAAAAATATTTTGTAATGGCAGGCGAGGCAGGTTATCCGAAGTCTAATGATTTTTATGAGAACCTTGGTTTTGCTTATATCAGTACAGGCGATGTAGAAAATGGATTGAAGAATGTAAATATGGTTTTATCAAGAAAGCCCAATAATAAAGAGCTTTTAAATGATATTGCGCAGGCATTGTACAAAGCAAAACATTATGAAGAAGCTTTAGGCTTTTATCAAAAATTACTTGAGCTAAATACAAAAGATGCCAACTCATTATACATGGCTGGAATTACATTTCAAAAAATGGGACAGAAAGAAAGGGGTGTTGCTATGTGCGATGAAGCTATAAAAATTGATCCGGCATTAGCGAAAAACAGGCAGAAGAAAGGAGATCAGTTTGGGTTGTAAATACATTACACAACAAACCATTTACTGTGCTCATCTTTTGAATAATATAACCCGTTACTCATTTCGTGGATCTCCCTTCCTTTTTTATCAACAAAGTTTTTTATTTCATAAACTCTTATGCCGTTATTTTCTCTTGTGAGATAAACAACAAGCGCATATCATGTAGGTTGAGTATCGTGCAGCCATTGCTCATCACTTTCTTTCACAAATGCCTGGCTCATATTTTAAGATTTTAAAATAAACATCTATTATTTCCTCTTTAGGGGATAGAGGCTAATTCATCATCAGCACATTAACACTTCGCTGTAGAATATTGAAAGCAATTTCTGCCATCAAGTTTTCTTTATCCAACGTAGGGTTTACTTCGGTTATTTCGAAGCAGCATATTTTCCTGTTCTGCATAAATTTACTTACAAGATCTTCTGCTTCTCTTTCCCGCAAACCATTGCTCACAGGGGTTCCTGTGCCACGGCTAATAGAGGCATCTAAACAATCAACATCAAAGCTTACATAAATATCAGTGCAATCACTCAAATATCTAAGCACTGAACGCACAACATTCTCAGCCCCTTTTCTACGTATCTCGTTAGTGGTTACAATCTTCATTTCATACTTCTCTATTAAGAACCTTTCTTCTTTTTCATAATCTCTTAATGAAATAAATACAACATCTTCAGGTAAAACTTTAGGAGAAATTTTTCCAAATTGCTTTAACTGATCCCATTGTTTTTTTGTTTTCTCATCCAGCTCATGCACTTTGCTTTCTGCGTTATCTTCTGCAATTGCTGCTGAAAGCGGCATTCCATGCATATTACCGGATGGTGTTGTATAAGGTGTATGCAGATCAGCATGTGCATCTATCCATATAACACCTAACTTACTTTTTGGTTTGGCAGCTTTAATGCCGGCAATTGTACCGCCGGAGTTGCTGTGATCGCCGCTGATAACAACAGGGAAAAAATTATTTTTTATAGCATCAGCAACAGCCTTGCTTACCTTTTCATACATTGCAAGCACACCATTTATTCTTTTGGCGTAAGGCGAAGCAATAGGTTCAAATAACAGCCTGTTCTCGGGTTCTATTTTCTCTGAAGGAAAGTGTACAAAAAAGTTGCTCATAAAATCCAGCGCTGCAATTTTAATAGCATCAATACCCAGGCTCGCACCACGGGTGCCGGCGCCTATTTCACTCGGAACTTCAATTAATTTTATATTCTTCATAAAAGATTTTTTCCCTGACACACAAATCGTGTGATTCTGAAAAGCAGGATAATACTGATGGTAAGCGTTACAGGGGTAACAAATTTATTACTTTCCTTTTGATAATACTATCGCAGTAATTTTTCAATGTACAATTGATAATTATTCCCATAAATCCTGTAATCCCATAAATCATGGTTCAGACAAAAGTTCCTTGTGAAAAAGCTGTGTATAACTATGAAAACTTAGCGCATACTTCCAAATATTTCTTTCTAACTTATACGATATATTTGCTACCCTTAAATAAATCCCAAAACTGTGCGATTAAAGAGCTTAGAAATAAAAGGTTTTAAAAGTTTTGCCGATAAAACAACCATAAATTTTGACGAAGGAATTACCGGCGTTATCGGTCCCAATGGATGTGGTAAAAGTAACATTGTAGATAGTATCAGATGGGTAATAGGCGAACAAAAGATAAGCCAGTTAAGAAGTGAAAATCTTGAAAGCCTTGTTTTTAATGGCTCCAAAACACGCAGTGCAAGCGGTCTTGCTGAAGTAAGTCTTACTTTTGAGAACACAAAAAATCTTCTTCCCACAGAATTTAATACAGTTACTGTAACCCGCAAATTTTATAAAAGCGGCGAAAGTGAATACCGCTTAAATGATGTTAGCTGCCGGTTGAAAGACATTCATAATTTATTTCTTGATACCGGTATCAGCACGGATAGTTATGCCATCATCGAGCTTGGAATGGTTGATGATATCATCCGTGATAAAGAGAACAGCCGTCGCAGAATGCTGGAACAGGCGGCCGGTATTTCAATTTATAAAACAAGAAAAAAAGAAGCCAAATTAAAATTAGATGCAACTGAGCTCGACCTTGCAAGAATAGAAGATCTTTTGTTTGAAATAAATAATCAATTAAAAACTTTAGAAAGTCAGGCAAAAAAAGCAGAGAAATATTACGAGATAAAAAAAGAATATAAAGAGATAAGTATTGAACTGGCTAAGGCTGCGTTGGAAGGTTTTAATATCACTTACAAAGTTCTGAATGAGCAGATGCACAGCGAAACCGACAGGCGAATAGAATTGGAAGCGTCCATCGGAACAGAGGAAGCTGTAATTGAAAAAGAGAAAGTTCATTTTATAGAAAAGGAAAAAGAATTGCAGGAAATGCAGCATGCATTTAATGAGCTGCATAATACTGTTCGCAGCAAAGAGAGTGAGAAAAGCCTTAGTGCGCAGCGTCTTCAGCATTTAAAAGAAAGAGAAACGAGTTTAAAGGATTTTTTAAATAAGGCTGAGGGGCAACTACATGGCATTGACGAAAGCATACAGTTTACACAACAGCAGATAAAAGATGAGGAAATAAAATTAAGTGAACTGAAAGTACAACTGGATTCTTTGAAAACCGGTGTTGAAGAAAAAAGAAAATTTTTTGATGAGAAAAGATCTGCTGTTGATGAATTAAGAAGGGGACACCAAACCATTCAGCGTAACCAGTTTGAGGCAGAAAAAAAAGTTGCCATTGCTGATACATCCATTCACAATTTGCAGCGTACCATCGCACAGGTTGAAGAAGAAAAAGTATTACGGCAAAATCAACTGAAGGAATTAGAAAAAGAAAAAGAAGTAAAAGCAAAGGAACTGGAACAAAAGAAAACTGACCTTCAGCAATTACAACAGCACAATCAATTTACAAAAGAGCAGATACTGCAAACGCAGGCTGTGCTTGATGAATTAAGAAATGAGCTGGCATCAGAAAGCAGGAAGCTCGATTCAAGAAAAAATGAACACGATCTTTTAAAGAGCCTTATAGATACAATGGAAGGCTATCCTGAAAGTGTAAAATTTCTTCATAACAATACAGGATGGAATCATAAAGCTCCAATACTTTCTGACATTATTTATGTAAATGAAGAACACCGTGCGGCTGTTGAAAATGTATTAGAGCCTTATCTTAATTTTTATGTTGTTGAAAATCTTGAAGAAGGATTGCAGGCTGTGCATTTATTAGATGACAACAAAAAAGGAAAAGCAAATTTCTTTTTGCTCGACCAGTTGAATGAGGCACAGGTTTTAGAAAGTTCAACCCCGGCAAATACAGTTCCTGCATTAAATGTTATTGAGGTTGATGAAAAATACCGCAGCCTTGCAAATTATTTATTATCCAATGTTTTTATTGCAGAAAACGAAGATGCCTTGCAAAACAGTCCCGATAGCTATCGGGATGCAGTTGTATTGGAAAAGCATGGGAAGTATGTAAAAGGAAAATATTTTTTAGCAGGTGGTAGTGTAGGTTTATTTGAAGGTAAAAAAATAGGTCGTGCAAAAAACCTGGAGAAGCTTATAAAACAAATTGCAATTCAGGAAAAAGTTGTCGACGATCTTAAAGCAGTTATCAGCACACGCTCTAATGAAGTGATCGCTTTTAACCATGAGTTAAAAGAAAATGCGATCAATCAAACACAACAGGATATTAATTCTCTTACCAACACTGTTTTTGCATTACAAAATAAGATCGAGAATATTCATTATGCTGAAGAAACAAGTGCAAACAGGTTAAAAGAATTGCAGGCGCTGTTAGATAATAATCATCAATCTATTGCAGCTACAAGAACAGAATTTGAACAGCTCAATTTACAAATGGAAGATCTGTCAAATAAAATGACACTGGCAGAGCAAGACTATGTGTCGGCTGAGGAGGAATATAATTCGGTAAATAATTTATACAACGAGAACAATCTTGTATTAACACGCCAGCAAAGTAAACTCACCGCATTGCAGCAGGAGTTGGTTTTTAAAACCAATCAGCTAGATGATCTGAATGTGCAGATAGAAAACAGCAATAAGCAACTGGGAGAATCATCAGGAAGCATTACAGAAACTGCAGCCCTGCTGAGTGGACTGGAAACAGCAGTGGTATTAATGTTGAAAAATAAAGAAGCCGAAGAAAAAAAATTAAACGAGACTGACCAGGCATATTATAATTTCAGGAATGGTTTAAACGAAAAAGAAAGCGAGTTACGCTTAAAGCAAAAATCAAAAGAACAGATAGATCATTTGCTTAATGAAATTAAGGACAGGCTTAACGAACTTAGATTGCAGCTTGCCGGGATGAAAGAAAGGTTAAGTGTAGAATTTAAAGTTGACCTTGATATGATACTTGATGAAGAAAGAAATACAACAACACCGCTGGAAGAGTTGCAGGAAAAAAATGACAGGATGAAAAAGCGTTTGGAGAATATGGGAGAAATAAATCCTACTGCGATTGAAGCCTACACCGAAATGAAAAAACGGTACGAATTTA
>JBKJSX010000173.1:0-4932 GCA_046594375.1 Chitinophagaceae bacterium | reverse complement strand
GTTTTTCTGAAACAGATTGCAAATGATTTAATCCGTCGCCTGCAAAAAAGTCTTCATTAAAATCATGAATAAACCCTGAAACATCATAATTTATTCCATCATCACAAATGCCTGGTTTTTCTTTATTACACTCTCCATGTCTTATCAATTTCATAAAAGTTATTTTTATTTTTAACTCTTTTGGGATAGGGTCATTAAGCTTTTTAAATCCTCCATCAATTAAATAATCACAACAGATTATAAAGAATACTTCATTATATTATGAATCCAGAATTAGTTTTCCTCCACCTCGGGTGAAAATAAACTGATGAAGGAATTTTATTTCCATTAGCTGCATCACCAATTATTGAGCTAATGGAATCGGTTCCATAATCAACACCTATCACCCAGTTTTCCAGATCCATTTACTTTTATTTATCAGGATGCATCCTGCTGTACTAAATTTTTTGTTGAGATCATATCAGTTAATCTTGTAAAGTCTTTCGCAAACCTAATAACATTTTTATAATCTTTAAATTCCTGCGGCTGATGTAAAGTGGTAATAACTACTGCCTGCATACCTGCATTTAAAGAAGCTTCTACACCTTTTGGTGTATCTTCAAAAACAAGACAATCCGCAGGGGAGGCATTCAATTCACCTGCTGCCTTTAAAAAGGTTTCCGGATCAGGCTTACTAAATTTTACACGCTCAGCACTAACGATCGCATCAAAATAATTCCGGATATTCAATCCATCTAAAACAAAATCTATGTTGAACATTATTGCTGCTGAACCAATCGCCATTCTAATTCCAGCATCATGCGCTTCTTTTAAAAATATATCGAGGCCATCAATTAATTTTAACTCAGACCGATAAGCTTTTTGATAAGTTTTTTCCTTTTCTAATTCCATTTCATCTTTTTCTTGATCAGAAAATCTTTTTGGGAAAATGCGCTCGAGTAACTCGCTGTTCTTTCCATAACATTCACTTTTGACACGCTCATAAGAAATATTTGCCCCGAGATCATTTAAAATTCTGTGCCATGCATCAATATGATAATTCATGTCATTTATCATCGTACCATTCAGATCAAATAAAAATGCTTTTGGACTCATCTGTTTTTTAAAATTTACATTACTTTTTACTTACCGAAATTTTATACTTAGTAACAGAATGATATTTTTATCCGGGCTTTAAAAACATTGTAATTAAAAGGGCAATCGATCTCATTATTGATTGTTTATTTTTAGTTAGATCTATAGTATACATAAACTTATTGTTTATGCTGGGTAATGCTTTAACAAGTTGAGCCTGGCAGCATAAAAATTATTTCAAAATACCATCAATCTCATTCAATTCTTTTTCAGAGAAAATGATATTGTCTTTACACTTTAATGAATCCAGTAACTGTTCGGGCTTGCTTGCTCCAACCAAAACTGATGTAATTCTTTTATCTTTCAATATCCAAGACAATGCCATTTGGGCGAGCGTTTGATCTCTTTGTTCTGCAATTGTATTCAGCGCTTTTATTTGTGCAATTCTTTCTTCGGTTACATGCTCCTGGTTTAAAAATCCAACACCTTTTGCTACCCGTGAATCCTGCGGAATGCCATGCAAATATTTATTGGAGAGCAACCCCTGCGCCAATGGCGAAAAAGGAATACAACCAACACCTTCTTTTCCTAAAAGATCAAGCAAGCCATCCTCAACCCAACGCTCGAACATTGAATATTTTGGCTGATGAATTATACAGGGAGTGCCCAATTGTTTTAAAATAGCAAAAGCTTTCGCAGCTTCTTCAGGTTTGTAATTGGAAATACCGACATACAAAGCTTTTCCCTGGCGAACAACAAGATCAAGCGTGGACATTGTTTCTTCCAGCGGAGTATCAGGATCAGGACGATGATGATAAAAAATATCAACATATTCCAATTGCATTCTTTTCAAACTTTGGTCTAAACTTGAAACCAAATATTTTTTTGACCCCCATTCACCGTAAGGCCCTTCCCACATATAATAACCGGCTTTGGTGGAAATAATTAATTCATCCCGATAAGATTGAAAATCTTCTTTTAAAAGTTTACCAAAATTAATTTCTGCTGAGCCGGGCGGCGGACCATAATTATTAGCAAGGTCAAAATGTGTGATACCATTATCAAATGCAGTGCGCAAAATATTCCTTTCATTTTCGTATTCATCAACATCACCGAAGTTGTGCCACAAGCCGAGTGAAAGTATTGGCAATTTCAATCCGCTGTTGCCGCAACGGCGATATTCCATGTTTGTGTACCTATCTTTATTTGCTTCGTAATTCATATTTGCACCTCACCCCAACCCTTATCCAAAGGAGAGGGAACTGGAGTATTAGAGTTTATTTTTATTTCGTTATCAATATGTTTTTATTATAATTTATTATCCAAAGAATTTTATTATCTGCATGGTAGAACCAGCTTGCATTTATTCGATCTCATTTTTGGATATCATTGAAATTTTTTTTCCATTTTTACTTATTGATAAAGATACTTCCCGTAAGTGAACTTTTGCATGATAAGTATGAGTTTGGCAAGTAAATAAAGATGTATATGATCATACGGCAATCGTGTTGTTTGAAATGAAATAAACTGCTATACTGATGGAATGCTGTAAGTTAATCATCCTGCCGCATCTATTAAATAATTTTTATACCTGATTTATTTTTAAAAAAAGAATAGCAAACATTTGTTTTATTTAGTTTTTTTTTTATTCTTGTGATTGTAATCCCCCAACTCTATAAAAATAACTGCTTTTATCTTCAGCAGCAAATCCCAAACGGATTTTGCATCAAATATCTTCATGAACAATTACACGCCAACATCTATTTAGAACCTATCTGGTATGTATTTAGATTTTACATAAAGTTTGACTAATAGATGGCAAAACTTTTTATAATTAATCATTCAGAAGTTGAAAACAATGAAGTAAGAAAATCTGATCACGGAATATGCCGAAAATCTGACAAAGAGTAGACACAATTTTAATTCATGTTTTGTGGGATTTTACAGCAACTTAAAATTTAACCTGAGTGTTTGGATAAAATTCACATCTGTTCCAAGTAACTAAGTTTCTTGTACCAAATGTTCCGGATGTATCAAGAATATTGCACGATGCAACAGTGGTCAGCATTCTATCGCCAGAAAACACTTTGCACCCAACGGTTATTAGATAAAGGAGTTATCTGAAAATCCTTAAAAGAGTAAGACAGGAAAGCTGAAAACTGAATAGAGTAAGCAAAATTAAAATATAAATTTTATGCCCGACTTAAAAGAATTTGAAACAGCGCTTATGAAGCGCCTTACTACAGTAGACATGGACAAAACATTTCTGAAAAGTGCATCTGGTGCAATTATAAACCTTAAGAAACATGGATTAGTTATTGACCGGGTTTATTGGAAAGGAACGCCCCGCCCTGACCGTTTTATTATTAATGGAAAGGTGGACCCGGATTTTTGGGTGAAATTCCGCGATTTAGGAACTGCTTTTAAGCGTTTTGAAGTATTTCCTTACGGAATTATAAATCCGGAAGGATTTAATTTCAAAGCAACAATCGGAATGTAATGGAAGATTTAGAAATGAATGAAAGGGTCGAACAAATACCCGACCCTTTTCATACTATTCAGATACATCCTACCCGGAAGTGCAACCTGGCGTGTTTGCATTGCTACTCCAGCTCAGGTCCTGGTTTTAAAGAAATGCTGGATATTAAAGCATTAAAAAGGTTTTTAGAATACGCATACCAGCATGGATTTAACAATATTTCTGTCTCAGGTGGTGAACCTTTTTTATACAACGGATTAGAGGAGTTATTTAAATATTCCAGGTCGTTGGGCTATCAAAATACCATGGCTTCAAACGGTATGTTGTTACAATCTGAGCGTAATCAACGTATTTTGGAATATGTAGATCTGATTGCCATAAGCTTAGATGGCCCGGAAGAATTACATGACAAAATAAGAGGACAGCGGGGAGCTTTTGCCAGGATGTTGAAAGGAGTAGATGTATTAAAATCGTTAAATAAAGCTTTTGGATTCATTCATACTGTTACTTCAGAAAGCTGGGATAAATTACTTTGGTTGGGAGAGTTTGCACACACAAGTGGTGCAAAATTATTGCAATTACATCCTTTGGAAATGTATGGGCGTGCTAAGGAGCAACTTGTTGAAATGTCCATAGATGATACCTTAGCTCATCAAACATTTATTTTAGCACATTATTTAAAAAGTAAATATGCCGATACCATGGTGGTTCAACTGGATTTGTTGCACCGGGATTATTTAGAAGAGTTCCCGCAAATTGTAAATTGTTTTGAACGCGAATGTGCTAAAAAAGGCCGAATTTCAAATTTACTGGATACCATTATCATAGAAGAAACGGGCAGGGTATTACCCATTGCGTACGGTGTTGCCTCAAAATATGTAATAGGCAATGTGCATTCTTTTGAAAATTCCTTGTTTGATCAATATATCACCGAAAAAATACCTTTGATTAAAAACCTATTTAATCGAACGTTGAATAAAATTTTTGCCAATAAACAAATTGATATTGTGAATTGGAACGAATTGTTAGTTCACGAAAGCAAAATTGAATTATTAACGCCACAAAGTTGACACTCAATAACCATTCATCATTATGCCATTAAGAATCAAAAAGAGTAGGACCATAATGAGTATGTATAATTAATATTATCCAAATAAAAGGTTGACGTTTAGGATAGCTAAACCTTTGACATAAAGAGAATTTCATTTTTGTATAATAAAATAATATTTTAAACATTTCACAAATAAAAGTTCATAATATGGAACTATTACTGTCCGGTAAAAAACACAATTATATTTTTATTGATGATGACTGCTGCATTTGGTTAGTATAATCTCTATCATTTCTATTAGCATGCCTTCTATGTAATTAATGATAGT
>JBKJSX010000230.1:0-18086 GCA_046594375.1 Chitinophagaceae bacterium | reverse complement strand
TTAGGTTGGCAAGATAAGGGTCGCCCTGCCACTCAATAAAGCCGGATTGCAAAGTGAATGGTGTTTTTAAAAATGTTTGAAAATTAAATGTGTATTGCCCTTCCTCAACATCATACCGCCCGCGAATAGTTAACGGTTCTTTAGTACCCACATTTATATTTAATTTCCCGCTGCCTTGTGCTTTAATAATGTCGCCGGTGGTTTCATCAAGTATCACATCAATTTTTGCAAAAGGGTTTGCGTTAATTTCCATGTTTACTTTAATGTTTGCTTCCTCCCTTACACTTAAGTCGGTATTCATCTCTCTACCAAATTTTATAAACTCGATGTAATTTATTTTTCCTGTTTCTGCAACATCACCTGTAGGTAAATAAATATGGCTGCTGTCTGTTGGTTGGCCGGTAATGTTCATTCTCATATCACTGATGGGTCCATCCAACTGCATATCTGCATCGCCAATCACATGCCCATAAAATTCTTTATTGTCTTTTGCTGTTGTATTAATTAAAAGAAATTTTCCAGGAATACCATTCCTTCTATCGGTCTTAAAATGAAGATCATTAAAATAAAAATTGTCAAAAAAAGTATGGTATAGTTTGCCGCCTACGGTCGCAGTGTTATTCAGCGTGTCTCTTATTTTTAAAGTGCCAAAATCAATTTCATCTTTATTAAATTTTAAAATGGAATTGTTGTTAAAAAAATATTTACAGCGTGTATAGTTTACAGTAAGTGAGGCATCATCAAGGGATACGCTGCCCGTTATTTTTGGATCGTTCCCTCTTCCTAAAATATTTAATTGCCCTGTTGCAATTCCTTCCAGCCCTGTGAAAATTGAGTTTAGATATTTTTGTAGAAAATGAATATTTGATCTGTCAAGATTAAGACTTCCGTTCAATTGATTAGTAGTGGAATCTTTAGTTTTATAAGTTACATCTGCAATAAAATTATAATTCGAATTATTTGAACTTGCATTGGCAACCAGATCTCCTGATGCAGAAGAATAACTTCCTGATGTTTTTAAAACCCCGATGGAATCATTTTCAAAACGGAACTGGTCAATTTGGGTAACAAAGCCAACCGTCATATCACTGAATGGATCGTTAATTTTCAGACGACCTGTCATCAATCCCTCAAACCTTGGCGATCTTAAAAAGAACGGAACAATTTCGCCAATGTTTATCTTTTTTAATTCTACCATCACATCAGTAGTGTTGCCAAATGTTGATGAACCTGTAGATATAATTATTTGCTGTTCGTTTTGCACAAACTTTACCTGGCTTGCTGTTAGTACTTTTTTACTAAGTAGAAGCTCGCCACCTTTTTCAAGTATCCATTTTTTATCATTTATAACAAAAGAGGATGGATTAAAATTAAGCTTAAAGCCATCTGGCAAAGTTTGTAAGCGCAAAGAAAGGTCTGCCTTATTCAGCGTTTTGCTCGCAGAGGTTTTTATGCTGATGTCGGAGATATCATTGGCAGCGGCTACAAAAATTTTAGTGTCTGGTAAATGCAGGCTGTCATTAATTAATACATCTGCAATATTGCCGGCAAGCGTTAGCGTATCATAAGTTCCCGTACCTGTAAAATTTACGTTGGTAAAATCAACATTGCTGTAATTGAATGAAGGAATGTTTGCTGTAACATTTAGAGTATTGTTTGATAAATTTAAATTTCCAGTGATCCTTGTGTTATCAAAGCCTTTGATTTTTTTACTCAATAAACTGATATAATCGCTGAAAATTTTTGTTTTTACATCGAAAGAAAAATCCTGTGCATGAATATTTCTTTTTGGTTTATTAATGTAGGTTGGATAATACCTGCTCAGCAACAATTGAAATGCTTCAGGTAATTCAAGTATTTTAAAATTGCCTGTAACATTAGCTTCCAGCTCATTACTTTGTACAGAAAGGTACTTTTTGCCACCAACTATAGAAGAATTAATCAATAAAGAATCGAAAGATAATCTTTGACCATTGTCTAATAAAGTTGCATTATAAATTTTAGCTGTGCCCAGGAAGTTGTCAATATTATTTCCTGAAAAATTGAGGTTGAATTTTCCTGTTAATGAAAAATCATCGTTGGTGAGTTGAATATTTTTTAGATTAAGCCTTGCAACATTTGCATCAAAATTAAATTGCGGAACAGCTGATCTAAAATCGATCGATCCATTAAGCCCCTCAATTTTTATATTAGGATCATCAATGCTCAGATCTCCTTTAAACACTTTATTTTTCAAATTTCCTTTAGCAATTATATTCTGGTAATTGTAATTATTAAATTCAAACTGCCTGATATTTCCATCTAATGTAACATCCACATTGTTAGCATTAAATCCTTTGCCAGAGATGTTGCCATTAAATGAGATTTTTCCAAGATTATCATCGCCGGAAAACTTTCCTAATTTAAAATTCGTTGTTGTAACCTTTCCTGAATACATGGAAGCGCTGTTATCAGGAAATTGCAAATGCAAGTCACTTACAATTGTTCCTACATCTGTAATAAGTGTTCCGGATGTAACAAAGTCTTTTAAAAATCCTTTAAAGTTTCCAGCGAAATGTATGTTGCCTAAAGTACTAAGATCTGGACTTGTAACATTTTTGAGAGAAGGTACTATTGTAATTAGCTCTTTATAATTTGTTCTCAGCTCGCGGGAGGTAAGGTTAAGGTAAAAATTGGCACCAGGCAAACCTGTAATAGAAACATCTCCATTAAAATTACTGTTGCCGGATCTTATCAGCATTCTTCTTCCCGACAAATTATCAAGTGGCCCTGAAACATTTCCATTGATAGAAAAATTTCTCTTCCATTTTTTTAATTCAGGAGCAAAATATGCAATGTCATCACTGCTTATTTTACTGTTTATAAAATTTGCTTCAATTGTTACTGCCTGTTCAAAATTTGCAAAGTCTGCATTAAAATTTTTATACCGCATCACATAATAATTTGATATGTGACTTTGGTTGGTGGTTAGATCAAAATCGTTGAACTCCATTTTCTCAGGAGTGAATTTGTAATTAGCTGTTAATTTTTTTATCTCAAAGCCTGAGCGGTCTTTTGCTGCAATACTTACGTTGGTAGAAATCGTGTCTTTTGCAAATTGTACATTTTTTAATGTAGCATTTATAGCAGAGGCAATGATATGACTACCATCAAATAAATTTGTATCGGAAACTTTGCCGTTTGCACTTTCAATGGCAACCCCGCCATCTTTTATTTTAATGGTATTTACTGCTATTAACCAATCTTCTGTATTCCATCGCAATCCGGGCAGGTTTGATGAAGTATCAATTTTATTTTTAATAAGCAGTGGTTTCAATCCCTCGTAATTATATTCAGCATACAGGGGATGATCTAAAGTAATCTCATTTATTTTTATGATCTTGTTTTTTGTATCAAAAACATCGGGTGTAAAATTTAATTTATCAAAAGAGATCACAGCATTTTGTCCTCCCCATTCATCTTTCTTAAAAATCTTTACCCTGTTCAATTCAACCGTTTTCAGATCAAGCTTAATAACATTTTGCGCAGTGTCAGTTTTCTTTTTAGGGCTTGAAAAATAATCAACCAAAAACTGGTAGTTCCATGTTGAGTCTTTCCTGTTAAGGTTTATGATGGCATCGTCGAGGGCTACATATTTAAGCGTGATGTTATCTTTAAAAAAGAACCAGTCGGTAATATTTACTTTAGCAGTTTCAGCATATAATAAAGTATCGTTCTTTTTATCAAGTACCAACGTACCTTGCAGCAACATTTTATCAAAGAGACCCAACTCCACATGACGTATCGAAACTTTTGCATGCAGATCATTTGATAATTTTACCGTAACCTTTTTTACTATCCAGTTTTGAAATGATGTTGTGTTAATGAGCATCCATAACAATACGATCATCATCAGGAAGACAAGCAGAGATTTGTATAATATATTCAGGGTTCTTTTCACTCTAGGGCTAAAGCTGTAAAATTACTTAAACCGATGCGTTGCGCCAATTAGCCCCCTGTCACCCGAAGGGGGAACTTAGATTCTAAATCAAAACAATTATTCGTGATGTCTTGACTGTAGGGAGTTTGGGGTCAAATTTTTTTCTAAATTTTAAAATGTAAACAAAAACATAAATCTAATTTCCTTCGGTTTTAAAATCCAGAAATAAAATTTAAGTCTAAATTTTTACAAGTTTTAAAATGTATAAAGGTCGTATTTAAGTTTTCCCTTTGGGGTACAGGACGCTGAGTTTTTCAAGATCTTTTTTTGTATGCAAGGCATTGATAACAACCCGGTTTATTTTTTTGGAAGTTGGATCAGGATATCCGAAAGAAGAAATAATAATTCCATTATTATAAAAAAAATCTTCTGCCTTTTCATCTTCACAAATAAAAATAGGAATATCAGCATCGTGATTTGAAATATAATCTGGCAAATGTTTTTTAAGCCAGGTTATATTTTTTTTCAGTTTCCCACGTTGTATTTTATATATTTTTTTGCTTTTGATAAACGCATGCGCCAGTGCAGGGTTAATGGCTGTACTGCCGGTGTAATTAGGATGTTGTCTTAATTTTTCTTCCCATTCTTTTGAACAGCTAACAGCGCCGCCTTGGATATTAAATGCTTTTGATAGTGAATAGCTGATTATGTAGTCTATGTTTTCTTTTTTGGGAAGTTGCGAAATTATTCCTTCTCCATTCTTTCCCAAAATACCGATGCCATGCGAATCATCAATAAGAAAAATTATTTTTTTAAATGGACGGATGTTTTCAAGAAATGAAAAATGATGAACCCTGGCTTTTAAAATATCAACTGAATCAGAAAGTAAAACAAATTCATTTTCGTCGGAAAAATTTATGAGGTCAACAACTTCATTTTTCCATTCATTAAAATTTGTTGCGTGAGTTGTTAGCGGTGTTGCAATATTTATTGCAGGGTGAGTGCCCGGTGCAACGAAAATATTTTTATGAAAAGAAAGAATATCTGCAATTGTTTTTCCTGCTAAATAACCGGAAGAAAAACTAACGGTGTCCATCCCTGTAATTTCTGAGAGCTTCTTCTCAAATTTTTCATACAATTTTAATCTTGTATTGGATATTCTTGATGAAGGAAAAAGTATTCCGTATTTATCTATTCCTTCTTTTACCAGGTTAGTAAATTCTTTTACATGATTCATTCCGAGGTAGGAGTAGCCGGAGAAAAATAAATAATCTTTTCCGGCGATCATACATTTTCTCCCTGGGGTGTTTTCTAATTCAAACATGTTTAAGGATTGCTTTTTAATTCATTGCCCTGATCTGATCTTCCTTTGGGCACAGATAGATTTTGCCAATCTTTATTCTTTAGCATTTTAGCTACATAAATAATTTGACCAACATGATAAGGATAGTGAACAAGCTGTCTGTTGATGGCATCTATAACCGAAAGCGGTTCGGTTCTTATATGAACAGTTTTCTCAAGGTCTGCATCTGATAATGATCTCAACACATCTAAAAAACATTTCCATCCATCTTCCCAAAGCCCGATCAATTGTTCTTTATTAAAATTTTGATCTTGAAATTCTGCATCACGTTTTCGCCATTCTTTTTCTCCATCGCTGGTTAAAAAATCTGTCCACCTGCTCAGCATGTTGCCATGAATATGTTGAATAATTATTGCAATGCTATTGCTTTCTTCCGATGGAAGAAAATGAAAATCGTCGTCACTTAATTGTGCAAATGTTTTATCGCCTAAACTTTTATAATAAGTTAATCGCTTTATTGCGGATTCTAAAAATGCTTTCCCAATAGTATTCATAATATTAAATTAATACCCCGCAGCATGATCATCCCCTCTGTTATCTGCAACAGCTTCAATATTTTTAGGGCGGGATTTTTTTATTACTTCTGTTCTGCCTATAGCACTTCTTTCTTTTAAAATATACCCCATTTTTGTCAACTGTATTTTTACATCTTCAGGAAATCCTTTTTCAACATCTATCTGGTCAGGCAACCATTGGTGGTGAAATTTGGGCTTATTTACTGCATCATTTGTTGTCATTTTAAAATCAATAATATCTATCAAGGTTTGAAAAACACTTGTGGTAATAGTTGTTCCGCCGGGAGTGCCAACTACTACGTACGGCTGATTATTTTTTAATACTATGGTGGGTGTCATACTGCTAAGCATCCGTTTGCCGGGAGCAATTGCATTTTTCTCATTACCTACCGCGCCATACAAATTAGGCACGCCGGGCTTTACGCTAAAATCATCCATTTCATTATTTAATAAAAATCCTGCACCGCTTACCACCGTTTTGCTTCCATAACTGCCGTTAAGTGTTGTTGTAACGGAAACGGCATTTCCTTCTTTATCAATTACACTTAAGTGTGTAGTTTGTTCACTTTCTTTAATATTGCCAGCTTGGGTTTCTATACTACTGCCAGCTTTTCCCGGTGTATAATCCTGCATTCGTTTGGTAAGATATTTATCACTGACTAAAGTTTTTACCGGCACCTTTACAAAATCAGGATCGCCTAAAAAATTTGCCCTGTCGGCATAAGCTCTGCGTTCAATTTCTGTCATCAGTTGTACTGATTCTGCAGTTTCAAATTTCATAGATGCTACATTTTGTTTCTCTATCATCTTCATCATTTGCTGTAAAATAATTCCGCCACTGCTGGGCAATGGCATTGTTATTATTGTGTATCCTTTGTAATTAAATATAATTGGAGCTCTTGATTTTGCTTTATAATTTTTAAGATCTTTTTCCGTGATAATACCTTTTCCTTTTTTCATTTCTTCTACAATTAATCTTGCCGTTTCACCCTGGTAAAATCCTTTGGCGCCAAAATCTCTCATTCGCTTGAAGGTTGTTGCAAGATTTTTTTGAATAAGAGTATCACCTTCTTTCCATAAATCATCTTTTACAAAAACAGGAGTAGTTGTATTTAGTTTTACGAAATCATCTTTTGCAGAATTAAAACTTTTTGCCTGCGACTCTGTTATCACAAAACCTTTTTCTGCAAGATCAATTGCAGGTTGAATAAGCTTTTTAAAAGAGAGTTTTGCATATTTCATCGATGCAAACAATCCCGCCACGGAGCCGGGTGTGCCTGCAGAAAGATGCCCATTTTGAGAGAGATTCATTTGTGGGTTTCCATTTACATCAAGATACATGTCCCTGGAGGAAGCTGCAGGCGCTGTCTCACGGTAGTCAATAGAAATATTTTGTCCCGTTTTTAAATGTGCCACCATAAATCCCCCTCCTCCAATATTTCCTGCACCGGGATAAACAACTGCTAAAGCCAACTGTGTTGCAATAGCAGCATCAATAGCATTGCCTCCCTCTTTTAATATTTGTACACCCACTTCACTCGCCAATGTATGGGCAGAAACAACAGCTCCGTTTTTACATTCTATATTTTTTTTTGGCTGGTAATGGTAAGCATCAACCTTTATATTTTGCGAAAACACAATTGTGTTGCAGAAAAAAATAAAGATCAAAGTGAACAATGTTTTCCTTTTATGCATCAGTAATTTTTTGTCGAATTTAAGTTATTAAAGTAACTTTAATAATCCTTACAAAGTCATTATTTTAAACCCTATTAAAGTACACTTTATGAAAGAAATTTTTCTATTAAAAAAAGTGATCCTTTCACTTATCATTTTATTTTTCTCTATAGCATTTGCACAAGCACAAACAGCAACAATTAAAGGCACAGTTCGTGATGAACGCGGACCTCTTGCCGGGGCTTCTGTAACGGTTAATAATAAAGGAACAACTACCAATGAAAATGGTGAGTACCAATTAAAGGTTGCTCCAGGTAAACATACTGTCTCATTTACTTATGCAGGTTATAAATTATTTACCCAACAGGTTACTGTAGGTGCAACTGAAACAGCCAGCGCCGATGCAGTAATGTCAGCATCAGTAACAGGAGAGGAAATTGTTTTGGTTGGAAGCCGGTCAACTGGAAGAAGTAAATTAGCAACGGCTGTACCTGTGGATTTAATTCCTGTTTCTCAGGTTATTAATGATCTTGGTCAGGTTGATCTTAACCAGATACTTAATTTTATCGCTCCATCCTTTCAGTCATCACGGCAAACTGTTGCTGATGGAACTGACCATCTGGACCCTGCACAATTAAGAGGATTGGGAACTGATCAGGTACTGGTTCTTATAAATGGAAAGCGTCGTCATCAATCAGCATTGGTAAATGTAAACGGAACAATAAACCGCGGTCAGGTAAGTACAGATCTTAGTGCCATACCTGCAACGGCAATTGAAAGGATTGAAATTTTACGCGATGGCGCTGCTGCACAATATGGCTCTGATGCCATTGCCGGTGTGATAAATATTGTATTAAAAAAGAAAACAGGAATATTGGAAGCAGGGGTAAGCTACGGCGCATATGTAACAAAATATCCTAAAAATTATGCATTGTACAAAATACAAGGTAAATCAGATGATCCCGATGTAAAAGTAACAGATGGTAATACCTTTCAGGGTTCATTAGGGTACGGCTTCAATATAGGAAAGGCATATCTAACTCTTAATGGTGAATATATTGATAGAGGCGCCACTAATCGGACAGGCACTTTTACAGGACGTGTTTATCCCAATGTAAGTGGTGTTAATAGAGATGATTCTATTATGGCTGCAAGAGGTACAAACAGAAATACTTTTGACTTGCATGCAGGTAATTCAAAAATGAAAAGCGGAGCCATTTTTTATAATTTCGGAATACCCACGGGTGACAAAGGAGAGTTTTATGTTTTTGGAGGTTATAGTAAGAAGAACGGGACTGCTACCGGATTTTACCGATACCCTGCAGGCATACCGGGAAATGCAACTATATATCAAAATAATGTATTTAATATTTTCCCTGATGGTTTTTTACCGGAAATACATACTGATATAATGGATTTTTCTACAGCTGTAGGTTTCCGCACAAAATTTAATCAATGGAACTTTGATATAAGCAACACCTATGGTATAAATAAGTTTGATTTTGATATTCAAAATTCTTTGAACTATACCCAGTTTGCTAATGCCGGTAATACACAAACAACTTTTGATGCAGGCGGACTGAAGTTTTACCAAAATACTGTGAACGCTGATCTTTCCCGAAAATATTCTGTACTGCAAGGGTTAAATGTTGCTGCCGGATTAGAGTACCGCATTGATGGGTTTGGAATAAGAAGCGGTGAAGAAGCCTCTTACAAAAATTATGATGTGGCTTCCAAAGCTGCTTCAGCCGCCCAGGTATTTCCAGGCTTTATAAATTCATTAGGTGATGATAAAACCAGAAACGTAGAAGCAGTATACATAGATTTAGAACAGGATTTTACAAAGAATTTTTTACTAACAGGAGCATTACGATATGAGCATTACAGCGATTTTGGTTCCACAGTTAATTATAAATTCAGCGGCCGCTATAGTTTTGATGAGCACTTTAGTTTAAGAAGTTCCATTAGCTCAGGTTTCAGGGCACCATCTATGCAGCAAAAGTATTATGCTAAAACAAATACTCTATTTG
The DNA here is from genome assembly GCA_046594375.1 of Chitinophagaceae bacterium. Classification (GTDB taxonomy): domain Bacteria; phylum Bacteroidota; class Bacteroidia; order Chitinophagales; family Chitinophagaceae; genus Ginsengibacter. The sequence goes on along the minus strand of JBKJSX010000230.1, from coordinate 8,585 downwards.
TAGGTACTCCTCCGCTGCCCGTACAGGCAGGAACATTTACGAACGACAGCCAATTGGCGGGGCTTTTGGGTATTCCAAAATTAAAAGAAGAAACAAGCCATAATTACTCTTTGGGTTTAACCGCAAAGCCTTTTACAGGTTTAGAAATAACAGTAGATGCCTACCAGATAGACATTAAAAACAGAATAATTTATACTAATAATTTTGATGGTAAAACTAACGCCCAGATAAAGTCAATATTGGATGCTGCCGGAGCCAGCACAGCAGCCTTTTTTACCAATGCAATCGATACAAGAGCAAGAGGACTGGAAGCTGTATTTTCCTATTCAAAAAAGTTTATGAAAAAACAATCTTTGCGTACAACGCTGGCAATGACATTTATTGATAACGAAGTAAGAAAAGATGCAAACGGAAAACCAATTATTCATGCATCAGATCTTTTAGTTAACGGAGGACAATTAAAAAATTATTTTAACCGTGAAGATCAAAGCAGGGTAGAGGTTGCAAATCCTAAAAACAAGATCAGCCTTACACTTAATTATAAATACAGCAAGTTTGGATTATTGCTTCGCTTTGTTCGCTTTGGACAAGTGCAATTTATTGATGGTGCAAATACTACAGATCCTTTTGCCCCTTTCACCGCTACAAATGCTTTTACCGGGCAATCAGAAATTACCGATCAAACTTTTTCACCAAAAACAGTTACTGATCTGTCATTATCGTACGAAGTAACAAAGTCGCTTACGGCAACTATCGGTTCAAATAACCTGTTTAATGTTTACCCGGATTTTCAAAGTCATAGTGCAAACCAAAGTTCCGGGCGTTTTCTTTATAGTCGCCGTGTAGGGCAACAAGGCTTTAATGGTGCCTATTATTTTGCACGTTTAAAATTAAACTTAGATACAAAAAAATAAAACTTTAATTTCTCACATCGAATATAAAACCGGATAACATAGACTATCCGGTTTTTATTTAAATGGCGATAAATCAAAGTAACTATACACTACATTCGTAAATTAATTTGATAATATGCGTAAGATTTTTTTTCTTTTATTCACCATTCACTGTTCATTATCAACTTTTTGTCAATCACAAAAAACATATACATCTTCAGAAATATTATTGCAATTAAAAAAGTTGAAAGTATTGGGATCAGTATTGTATGTGGGCGCACATCCTGATGATGAGAATAATGCATTACTTCCATGGCTGGCTAATGAAAAATTATATCGTACGGCATATCTTAGTATAACCCGTGGTGATGGCGGACAAAATTTAATTGGAGATGAACAAGGTGTGGAATTGGGGTTGATAAGAACGCAGGAATTATTAGCTGCACGAAAAGTTGATGGCGCTGAACAATATTTTACACGTGCATATGAATTTGGATTTAGTAAAAGCTCAGAAGAAGCTTTGCGAATTTGGGACAAGGAAAAAATTTTAAGTGATGTTGTTTGGGTAATTAGGCAATTTCAACCCGATGTAATTATTAAAAGATTCCCCCCCGATAAAAGAGCTGGGCATGGTCATCATGCAGCATCCGCTATATTAGCTGACGAAGCATTTACGGCTGCCGCAGACCCAAAAAGATTTCCTGAACAATTTAAATACGGCGTTAAACCCTGGCAGGCAAAGCGAATTATGTGGAACACTTTTAATTTTGGAAATACCAATACAACCAGCGAAGACCAGTTAAAAATTGATATTGGCGGATATAATTCTTTGTTGGGTAAAAGCTATGGAGAGATGGGTGGAGATGCAAGAACAATGCATAAAAGCCAGGGCGAAGGAAGACCAAGAAACCGGGGACAATCTATACAGTATTTTGTAACAACCGCAGGCGATGGAGCTAAAGATGATTTGATGGAGGGAGTTGTTGCAGACTGGAAAAGAATACACGGTGGTGATGCAATTCAATCCATGATAAATAATATCATCACCACTTATAAAGCAGATCAGCCTGAATTATCAGTGCCAGGTTTGGTAAAATTATATCAATTAATTAAAGCCGTACCGCAAAGTAACTGGTCAACTAAAAAATTATTTGAAGTACAACAATTGATTGAAGAGTGCAGTGCGTTATATGTTGAAGCAACATCTTCGCAGCAAAGAATAATACAAGGTGATTCATTGAAAGTTAATTTTGTTTTTATCGGACGCAAAAATATTCCTGCAGTTATCAAAAAAATAAAAATTGAAAATTTCGATTCTGCTTTTTCTTCTGCATTATCCCCCAATCAAAATGTTTCAATTGCTAAAACGCTTTTAGTTTCAGACAACAAAAAAATATCACAACCTTATTGGCTGGAATATCCTTTAGTTGGAGGCAATTTCGAGGTGAGAGATCAATTGCAAATTGGAAAAGCAGAAAATGATCCTTCTTTTGAAGCAACGTTTGTTGTAAATATTAATGGAGAAGATTTTATTATTAAACGCCCCGTGCAATACAGGTTTATTGATCCTGTTAAAGGTGATACCTACCAGCCGATAGCTGTATTACCAAAAGAGGAATTGAGTTTTATAAAAGATAATTTTATTTCTTTGAATAATCTTCCTGTAAAAGTGGAAGCTAAGATCATATCTAATGGAACAAATGATGCAAAGTCAGTTCAGCCTGCTGTGCAATATTCAAAAAACTGGAAAGTGAAGTCAAATTATTCCAGTCTTAACAGTTTGCCGAATAAAGAAACTAATTGGTCTCAAAATTTTACATCAGCATCAAATGAAACAAATACAACTGAAGAAATTCTTTTAAAAACTTCCGATAATAAATATGACAGCTATACAAAAATTATTTCCTACGATCACATTCCAACCATTACTTATTTTCCAAGAGCAAAAACTAATCTTGTAAAGCTCGATATTAAAATTGTTGGTAAAAAAATAGGATATATTGTTGGCGCCGGTGATAAAGTGCCACAGGCTTTGGAGCAAATGGGATATGAAATTAAAAACTTATCAGAAGCCGATCTTACAGATGATAACTTAAACCAGTTTGATGCAATTATTACCGGGATAAGAGCGTATAATATTTATGACTTTTTAAGCAACAAAAACGATGTGTTGATGCGGTATGTAGCGAACGGTGGAAATCTTATTGCTCAATACTTAAAAAGCAACCAGGTTGGCAACAGGAGAGTTAAAGTTGGTCCATATCCTTTTATGATAGATGGTGGAACAAGAGTTACAGAAGAAGATGCAAAGATTAATTTTTTATTGCCCAATCATTCTTCATTAAATTATCCTAATAAAATAACTGAGAAAGATTTTGAAGGGTGGGTGCAGGAAAGAAGCACATACCAGGCATTGCAATTAGATTCGCATTACGAAACACCTTTAGCCATGAATGATAAGGATGAAAAGCAAAGCAACGGTAGCCTTGCTATTGCAAAATATGGTAAAGGAAATTTTGTGTATGCATCGTTAGTTTTCTTCAGGCAATTGCCGGCAGGTGTTCCGGGAGCGTATAGGTTAATTGCGAATTTGATTGCGCTGTCCAAGAACCAATAATATGCGTCATTGCAATGACGTTCAGTACTGGTATGCCGTACAAGTGAGTGACACAACGATGATGCTATAAAAAACAAATGCTGATTACCAAAAAAAAAATATTGAAAAACGAAAAAGCATATTGGAGTAAATGGTACATAACGGTACTTGCTTTTCTAATTCTCCAGATCGTTTTGTATTATTTTATAACTGCTCATTTTAAATAATGATTGTACATATTTATAAATCTCTTAAATACCCCTATAGGATAGAGGCATGAGCACCATCGACTGGATAGTACTTTTTATTACTCTTACCTGTATTATTATTTATGGCATTTACAAAAGCCGCACTTCAAAAAATTTAGATGGCTATTTTTTAAGCAACAGATCAATGCCATGGTATCTTGTATTGCTAAGCATAATGGGTACCCAGGCAAGCGCCATTACTTTTTTAAGTGCGCCGGGGCAGGCATACACAGATGGGATGCGGTTTGTACAATATTATTTTGGATTGCCGCTGGCGATGATAATTATATGCATTGTGTTTGTTCCCATCTTTAGAAAACTAAAAATTTATACCGCCTACGAATTTTTGGAAGAACGTTTTGATGTAAAGACAAGAACATTCACTTCATTTTTATTCCAGGTATCACGGGGGCTTTCAACAGGAATTAGTATTTATGCACCGTCGCTTATTTTGAGTTCATTGCTCGGGTGGAATATTTACTGGACTAATATTATAATGGGAGGATTACTTATAATATATACGGTAAGCGGGGGAGCAAAAGCTGTTGCATATACTCAAAAGTTACAGTTGATAATTATTATCACCGGCATGGTGATAGCCGGTTATATGGTTGTGCATTTGATGCCAGCTAACATTGGCTTTGCAGATGCATTAAGCATAGGAGGGAAGAGTGGTAAAATGAATGTGATAACTAATGGAATGACCAATAACGGTTTCGACTGGAAGGACAGGTACAACATATGGAGCGGATTAATTGGCGGTTTATTTTTGGCGCTCTCTTATTTTGGAACTGATCAAAGCCAGGTGGGGCGGTACTTAACGGCAAAGGATAACAAAGAAAGTAAACTGGGTTTGCTGATAAACGGATTGGTAAAAGTGCCAATGCAGTTTTTAATTTTATTAATAGGAGTGCTGGTGTTTTCTTTTTATCATTATAATAAAGCACCTATTTTTTTTAATGATACACAAATTGAAGCCGCTAAAACAACAATAAAAAAAGATTCGCTTGTTGCGCTGGAAAATAAATATGCGTTGGTTGCTGCGGATAATGATGCAGAAAAATCCGCTATAAAAAAAGAGTATAAAGAAGTATTAAAAAGGGCATTGCCTAACGAAGATGTAAATGATACCAACTATATTTTTTTACGGTTTGTTATTGATTATTTGCCCAAAGGTTTAATAGGACTTTTAATTGCTGTAATATTTTTAGCGGCTTGGGGAAGCATTGCGGCAGCCCTGAATGCGCTTGCATCCTGCACAGTGGTTGACATCCACAAAAAGTTTATCAATAAAGATCTCACTCCAAAAATGGATTACAGGATATCTAAATTGTATACACTTGCCTGGGGAATTTTCAGCATTGTTGTTGCCGAGTCTGCAAGTAATTTGGGTAATAGCCTCATTGAAACTGTAAATATTCTGGGGTCTTTATTTTATGGTGTTATCCTAGGGATATTTTTAGTTGCTTTCTGGATAAAACAAATTAAAGGGCATGCTGTTTTCTATTCAGCCATTATTTCAGAGCTGCTTATAATTTTAATTTATAAAGCAGATGTAATTTCTTTTTTATGGTTGAATGTAATTGGTGCTTTACTGGTAATAATTATTGCATCCGCATTGCAGCCTTTTTTTAAAAGCAACCTTAAAAAAAATAAAAATGCCTTCCCCGGATAATGGAGAAGGCATTTGAGATACATAATATTTATTTAAGTTCAACAAGTAATTTTTCATTCAAACGAACATAATCATCGTTCTTTTGATCCTTTGCCAGTTGCATAGATTTTTGAGAAGTTGATTTTGCTTCTTCTTTTCTTCCAAGCTTTGCTAACGCTCTTGCTTTTTGATAATACATATAAAAAGCTGTAGGATTTTGCTCAATGGCCTTATCAAACCAAAGCAAAGACTTGTTTAGATCTTTGCCATTCTCCAGGTAATACATTGCTGAAGAAAAATACGGGCGTGAATCTTTTTTCATCATGTCATCTATCTGTGCCATTACTTTTTTATCAATCTCTGTTGTAATGGGTACATCAACATAAACATTGTCCCACATCATTTGCAGCCTACAGGTTGTGCCTGTGATTTCACTAAAACCCATCGTAAATGTTTCTATAGCAAAAGGCAGCTGAATTGGCTTTGCTTTTACGCGAAAAATATCGTCTGGTTGTTTATAGTCAGTTCCCCAATTGGCAGAGCCCTTGTTGATAATTATTTCCCACTCATTTTCATTGGGAACTGTGTACAAAGCGTACTCGCCGGCTTTTAAAGGCTGTCCGCCAAAAATTACATCATCATTAAATTTTATTCTTGTTGCAGAATTTGCACCAGTGCGCCAAACTTTATTCCAGGGTACAAGGTCTCCAAAAATTTTTCTTCCTTTCGCCCCGGGGCGTGAGTAGATCAATTCAATGGAAGACAACCCGAAATCCTGTTTGATTGTTTGTGTAGGCGATGGAGCCGGCGTACGAAGTTGGGCTGATACTGTTGCAGCAATCGCAAGAAAAGAGATAATTAATAATTGTTTCATGTTGATTTGTTTAATGGTTATTATTCAAAATATATTTTGATGGTTTGATAAAGCAGCCTGTTTTGAAGATACTGGCTTTGTGTATTCTGACTTTCTGAGTAACCTTGTAATCCGAATAGCCCGGCAGCGTTTCCTTTATTGATGGCTATTTCAAGATATCCTGCGGAATTAAATAATGCAAGTTTTTCACTTTCGGTAACATCTGCATAAGTATCACTTATCTTATCAATTATTTCATCTCTTTTAAAAACAATTTTAAAACTTCTGCCGCGCCGCTGTTCTTCAAATTCTTCTTTGGTAATGTTGATGATTACATTTTCAAAGTTATCTATAAAGATAATTTGTCCTTCTATCCAGTTATTGCCGAGTAAGGCGCGCAAAGGATTTTTTACTTCTATAGAGATGTTTGGATCACCTATATTTTCAAACTTCTCGCCGGCAAGTATCTGGTCAAATATTTTTGCAAATACTGAAGCGCAATACAACGTATTTTTTTGTGCAGACTTATTTAAAGAAATGGCTACAATATTTTGCGGCACTTCTTCCAGTATCATTGTTATTAAACCATTATCTGCGCATCCGATGTATTGGTTGTTGTAGTTTATTAGTAAAAGATGCTCGGGGCGCTGATCAAATAAATTTACCAACACAAGATGAAATGTTCCGTCAGGAAAATTTTTAATTGCATTTCTGCAAACGTAGGCAGCCTGAGGATAATTAAATGGGGAAAGATCATGTGAAATATCAACAATGTTGAAGTTTGGATTTATACCAAGCAGTTGCCCTTTAATTGCTCCCACAAGAAAATCCTGCGAACCTATATCTGATGTGAGTGTTATTAAAGGCATTTTACAATTTGAGATTTGAAATTTTAGTTTTGGAATCAGGGTTAATTAATACATCAAATTTCAAATTAGAAATCATTTTACAAGCTCCCCGTTTTTAAAAAAATGATTTCTCACAAGTTTATCTGCCAACTTTGGAAAAAACTTATTCAGAAATACAGTTTGTTTTCCTGTAAAGGTTAATACCAAAGTACGTTTTCTTTTTTCAATCGCTTTTATAATATGCTTAGCACATTCTTCAGAGGTCATCATCTTTCCTTCATCCATGGGTGATTCTCCATGTGGTTTGGCTTCCTCATTTAAAGCCATTTTCCTTATGTTGGATGAGGTAAAGCCGGGGCATACCCACATCACATTTACTCCTGTGTCAATCAACTCTGTTCGCAAAGCTTCAAGCCATCCATTTACAGCATGTTTGCTTGCACTATAACCACTTCTTCCCGGCAACCCTCTATAACCTGCAATTGAAGAAACTCCCACAATAGTTCCTTTTGTTTTTATTATTTCATTAAAAGCGAGCTTTGTACAGTAAACAGTTCCCCAAAAATTTACATCCATTACTCTTTTCAGCGTAGCCAGGTCAGTATCTTTTACAAGGGCTCTCATAGAAATGCCTGCATTGTTTATTAAGATATCAATGCCTCCAAATGTTTCTATAGTACTATCAATAAACTTTTTGCAGTCCTGCTCAATGCTAACATCTGCTACAACTGTGTGTAAAGATTTGCCTGTATTTTGCACCTGGAGGCTATATAATTTATCATGGTTTCTTCCGCAGGTTGCAATTTTGGCTCCCCTTTTAATTAGCGCTTCTACCAAAGCCTTACCAATTCCATCTGTTCCTCCGGTGATAGCAACTACTTTATCTGTGAATGAATATGGCATGTTTAGATTATGGACAAAAATAGGCGAAGAAGAAGGTTGTAAAAAACAAAATTTGTAATCTTATTAAATAGATTGAATTCTCTTCTTTTTAAAATTTGATGCAAAACGTTTTTACCTTATTTTTGCACTCCTTAAAAAAGGGAATGATTCGGTAGCTCAGTTGGTAGAGCAATACACTTTTAATGTATGGGTCCTGGGTTCGAGTCCCAGCCGGATCACTTATTGAAGATTAGATCGTTGAAAATCAACGATCTTTTTTTTTACTCTATAATTTACTCTATAAAGAACTCTGTAACTTCTGATAGTTTACCATATTTTACTCTGCCCTAACTATCCTTACAAAGATAAATTTATTTTGCCTTGATTTATCTTTTGCTTTTATCACATTTGCTTACGATTGAAAGGATATTACTAAGAAATTAACTGCAAAAAATTTTTCACATTTTTTATACCTCACTTGCCTTATCTGTTCATTCAATTTTGTACCTTTAAAAAAAAGAATAAGTGATGAAAGATTTAGTGAAGAGAGTAAATTCCTTTATAACATTCGATTACCCTTTGCAGTCAGCGTATATCACCACACAATTTGC
>JBKJSX010000089.1:0-8447 GCA_046594375.1 Chitinophagaceae bacterium | reverse complement strand
CAAAGTTATGATGTCATCATTTTAAGCGGTGGTGTTTCTATGGGTAAGTTTGATTATGTTCCCCAGGCATTAAAGGAATTATCTGTAGAAAAACTTTTTCATAAAGTACAACAACGTCCCGGGAAACCTTTTTGGTTCGGCATTCATAAAAATGGTGTGTTGGTGTTTGCATTACCCGGCAATCCTGTCTCCACTTTTATGTGTTTATACCGGTATGTTTTACCCTGGCTAAAAGCTTGTATGGGGCTATCATCCAACCAAAATAAGTATGCAATATTGGGTAAAGATTTTTCTTTCGCCGCTTCATTACAGTATTTTTTGCAGGTAAAATTGAATATAAACAACGCTGGCAATTTAATAGCTACACCTGTTGAAGGAAATAGTTCCGGTGATTTTGCTAATTTATTAGATAGTGATGCTTTTATGGAACTTCCGTTGGAACAAAATAACTTTACAAAAGGAGAAGTGTTTAAGATCTGGCCTTTCAGGGAAATACTTTTTTTATAATCGGGGTATTTTGAAATCACAAATCAATTAGATACGACATGAGTGAGTTCTCTCATATAAATGAACAAGGATTAGCGACAATGGTTGATATAAGTGAGAAGAAAGTTTCACAGCGCTCAGCAGTGGCAAGAAGCATAGTTGTGTTACCCGCAGAAGTATCAGATAAATTAATTGCCGGTGATATACAAACAAAGAAAGGCTCTGTATTTCAAACTGCAATAATTGCCGGAATAATGGCTGCAAAAAAAACCGGCGAACTCATTCCATTGTGTCATCCTTTGGGCTTGGATAATTGTAAGATCGACATTCATATTAATCAGCATGAGCTTGTGATTGATTGCACTGCAACCATCACATCAAAAACAGGCGTGGAAATGGAAGCATTAGTGGGAGCATCAATAGCAGCTTTAACTGTGTATGATATGTGTAAAGCATTAAGTCATGATATTGTAATTAAAGAAATAACACTGATGGAAAAAACCGGTGGTAAACATGATTTCAAAAGAACATAAAAAACACAGCGATATTACCCGACCTTCATACGGATATTATTGCCGTAATGAATGGGCAATAGTTGGTACACAATGCAGTGCCATAAAGTTTTTGGCTGATGATATCATCAAGGCCTTATCACCTCAATATAAATGTGCTTATGCGGATGCAAAGCATCCCGTTGAAAATGAAGAAGCCACACTTCCGGTACATCTGGAAAATGGAGCTATTGCAGAATATACCAATCATCTTAGTTATCATCAATTTAATTTTACTAAAGCATTCAATCAATTTCAGTTTAGGCAGGTATTCAATGATACCGATATGATATTAGTAAATGGAAATCATTATGAAGCAAAGTGTCAGGTAGTGGTGATCGATGAAAGTAAAAGAGAGTCTCTTAAAAAAAGAATATCGCAATTAAATAATGTTGAATTAATCTTATTGGCAGATGGCGAAAAGGAAATATTTGATTTTATAAAAGCGTTGCCATCCTGGAAACAGGTACCGGTTTATAATTTGAACGAAACAGGTAAAATAATAGACTTTTTTAAAAGCAAAATTCAACAGGCAAAGCCAGTGTTAAATGGGTTGGTACTGGCTGGAGGTAAAAGTATAAGGATGGGTTATGATAAAGGACTTATTGCGTGGCATGAAAAAGAACAACAATACTTTGTAGCTGATTTATTAAAAAGTTTATGCAATGAAGTTTACATTTCATGTCGCCATGATCAGCAAAAAATGATAGACACCAAATATCAAACAGTTACCGATACTTTTACAGGCTTAGGTCCATATGGGGCAATACTTTCAGCTTTTCGGGAAAAACCTGATGTTGCCTGGATGGTTGTTGCCTGCGATCTTCCTTTATTGGATATTGATACATTGCAGTATTTAAAGGATAACAGAAACATTTCTTCCACAGCAACTGCATTTGAAAACCCTTATAATAATTTGCCGGAACCTTTGATCACTATATGGGAGCCGAAAAGTTATCCTGATTTACTTTCTTTTTTATCACAGGGATATACCTGTCCGGCGAAAGTTTTGCGAAATAGTGATACAACTATTTTAAAAATTAAAAATCCCGAAGCGCTGACTAATGTAAATACAAAAGAGGAACTCGGAAAAGTGCAACAGGTATTGCGAAAGAAATCAGCGACAAATCATGCAACATGAATTATTACGATACAGTTGCCAGTTAGCACTACCGGGATTTAATGAAGCCACACAGATGCAATTGCAAAATGCAAAAGTATTGATAGTCGGCGCAGGTGGTTTGGGTTGTCCGGCAGCTCAATATTTGGCTGCCACAGGAATAGGAACAATTGGTATCGCAGACTTTGATACTGTAACCATCAGCAACCTGCATCGCCAAATATTATTTACTCCTGAAGAAGTTGGCTTGAAGAAAGCCTTTATTGCCTGTAAAAAATTGCAACAACAAAATCCCGGCATAAATCTCATTCCACATGAGGTAAAAATTATTTCACAAAATGTAATGGATATTATTATGCCATATGATATTCTGTTGGATTGCACAGATAATTTTGAAACAAAATATTTATTAAATGATGCATGTGTGATAACGGGCAAGCCATTGGTGTATGGTGCAATCTACCAATACGAAGGACAGATATGTGTATGGAATATATTGAATAGTGATGGGAGCAGAACACCCAACTATAGAGATGTTTTCCCAACTGTAAATGCAGCACAAATTCCTGATTGTGCAGAAGGCGGAGTAATGCCAACGATTGCTGGAATTATCGGTTGCATGCAGGCTAATGAGGCAATAAAATATTTTACAAAAACAGGTGGCTTACTTGCTGGAAAAATATTGATGTTAGATGTGCAGACAATGCAAACCCATATCATTAAAATAGGAAATGTAACCAAAACAAATATTTCAACTTTAACTGAAACAATTGCAATACCTACTATTTCAGCAAAAGATTTAAAAACGGTAATTGAAAAAAATGTTTATCAGTTGGTAGATATCAGAACTTCAGAAGAACACAATTTATTTAATATTGGAGGTAGAAATATACCTGTATATGAACTTGAAAAAAATGGTTCAGTTTTATATAACGGAAAAGATATTGTGATGTATTGTTCATCAGGCAAGAGAAGTGGCGAAGCCGTTAAGTTGATGAGGAATAAATTTCCTGGTATAAATATTTTTTCTTTGGAAGGTGGTTTAAAAGCCTGGCAGGAAGACGCATAGCTAAGGATGAGCTGCCACCCAAATTTCTCCATCTTCAAACACTTCTTTCTTCCATATAGGCACAGTCTGCTTTAAAGTATCAATCGTATAGCGGCAGGCATCAAATGCAGCATCACGGTGCGCCGCCGCAACGGCAATAATAACAGGAACATCTCCGGTTTGTAAAATGCCTGTGCGATGATGGATCAATATTTTTTGAACGGGCCATTTCTTCAATACATCTTTTGCAATTTTATTCATTTCATTCATAGCCATTGATTGATATGCTTCAAATTCAAGCCGTACAACTTTCTTTCCTTTTGTTGCATTTCTTACTGTACCAATAAACACGTTAACGCCGCCACATTCTGGTGACATCACCCAATCAATGCATGATTGCATTTGCAAAGGATCAACAGATATTTTAATATCAATATTCAATTTTGTTTTTCAGTATAATTTAACCCCCACTTACAGGCGGAATAATTGCCACTTCATCGCCTTTTAGTATAACGTAATTCATAGTCGCATATTCATTATTTACTGAGATCATATATGATCCCAATTGATTAAGTCGTGAGTATTTTTTTTCAAGCAAAGTTTTTAATTTTTCAACAGTTGCGTCATCTGTAAGATCAACATCAACTATTGAATTGCTAAAAATATCTTTCACAATACCAAATGCCAATACTTTCATCTTAATAAAAATTTAAAGCCGAAGATGCTTAATTAATACTTCAACCCCGGCAACAAAAACAAGTACAGCTGTTAAACGTCGGATAACAAGTGGATTAAATTTAATAGCCCCCATACGGGAACCCAATTGCCCGCCTAAAAATACGGCAACACATAACAATACTATTTGTGTATAATTAAGATTTGCCTGCAAAGTTGTTAATTGCCCGGCAATGCCTGCAACTGAATTTACAAAAATAAATACACTGGCTGTAGCAGCAATTTTTTTTGCCGTATCCCACTTAATAAGGTTTAATAATGGCGATAAAAATATACCTCCGCCAATGCCTACCATACCGGAAAGGAAACCAATAGACCCGCCTAGAAAACCATCCCTTATGTAACTGAATTTACCGGGTATCATTACATCCTCTACCTCTCCCCGCCTGGTTTTAAACCACAATAATATGGCTGCAAAAATAAGGCTGCATCCAAGTAAAACAAAAAATGTATCCTGGCTTAATTTTATGGTTGCTCCTAAAAAAGCCATAGGCACACTTACCAAAGCTAGCGGGAGTATTTTCGTCCAATTTACCTGCTTATTCTTGATAAAAATAATTGCGCCACCTGTTACAACAATGATATTACAGATCAATGCTATCAATTTTATTTCCTTAAAAGGTAAATCGTATAAAGCAAGTATAGCAAGATAGCTTGATCCTCCGCCAAATCCTACCGAAGAATAAATAAAAGCAATTACAAAAAAGAATAATAATATTTCCAAAAGTTATATCTGTTTTATAATTCCTTGCTTCTCCTATTTACAAATTTATTTAAATTGGATAAACAAAAATTGACAATTAAGATATTTTTTTTATACCAAAATATAGGATTAAAATCAAACTATACCAATTACTATAATAAGATACTGTTTACCTAACATTACCTTCTACTCAGGTTCGGAAATGACTCAAGGATTAACTGCTAATCAAATTAATATTTTGGAAAGTATTGGTAAAGAGTTTTCCTATTTGAGTCGGAAAATAATGACTTCTAAATTGAAATGGTTATTAATGAAATAATCTAATTGCTGAAGTGATTTAATTTTTTTCAGTGTGCTGTTTCAGAAATTTATTAATTACATATTCACCCACTTCTCTTCCCTGTAATGCCCCTGCATCAACACCGGTACGATAATGTATACCTCCATACACCCGGCTAATGGAAGCTTCATTTGCGGCCTGTATAAATGATTGAAAACTTCGTTTCATTCCGATATACTCAAGATCACTTGTATCTTCAAAAGCAAAATTGTCTCCAAACAATTTAGTTAACACTGTTGCTGCAGAAGCGGAAGTTGCGCTGTGCCCGCTCGAGTGCTCGGGGAATGGCGGAGTTTGCAAAAATGGTTGCCAGTTCCTGTCTAAAAATTCATTAATAACAGTAACCGGACGAATATGATTATACTTATACTTTACTTTCCAGCATGCGTTTATTACATCAAACATAGCCACAGAAGTTAATGCATATGCTTCAGCAGTTCTAACATCATCAGCGTTTGTTTTTTTACATGCTATGCCGGTAATTCCTACCCAATGGCCAACCGGTGTAATTTTTTTATTGCCAAACATGAGATGACCCGAATGTTCAATTACAAAAGGATTGTCATCCCAATACTTTGCAATTGTTTTTTGGGAGTCTGTAAGATTTGTAGTAATGACATATACTTCTTTCATGTACTTAAAAAACTCACTTGTTGTATCAGTGCTGAAAGCCGGAGGGGCAGGGCATTCAGCTTGATCGGAGTTCACAGCAAGTACTTTTATCATTCCCCAATTTGGTTCAAGGGCATCTAAATAATCGGTTGGAGTAGGCCGCCATTTTCCCGGATCATTGCTCCCTAAAAATCTCGGCATGCCTCTGGTTTCTTTATAATTATCATTCGCAACTCTTTTTAAAATGATACTACCAATGGAATCTCCAAAGCTTATAGAGCGATCATATATTTCCTTGTCAAGTAATGCTTCAAACTCGGGATAAATTTTATTTTCATATTGAATAAGAGAATCTCTGGAAAAAGTTATTTTTTCTGCAACAGTAAAAAAAGCTTTTGTTGCAGCAAGTAAAAAATTATAAGACTTATTTTTTTCGGGAACAGGCATGGGCCCGAAACCATTTAATTGATTTGTTAAAGAATTATGATTGGGTTTATCAAATCTAACAGCTTCATAAGCTGCTAATGAAGCATAACAATAAATGCGGCTTGATACAGGTGGAGAGAACATATCCTGTATTATCACCTCAGTAAGCTGCTTCATATTTTGATGCAGAATATTTTGATCAGTAAGAATTTTACGATCTGCCTTTTTAGAACAGGAAACAAAAATTAACGATGCTATAATAGCAAAGAATGATATTCTTCTCAAATTGCAAGGATTTATTAGGAATTATAAATTTACTGATTGTTAAGAATCTTCAACGGTTTGATTAGAACATTAACACTGTTATTTAAGCATTTTTACACGATTAACTAAATCGTCAATAGGAGTTTCTTTTTTATAGGAATAAATATATTTGCCCTGTTTATCGTATATAACTGTAAAAGGTGTATTCATGAGATTGTAGTGTGTTTTAAAAAAAAATACAGGCAATTCGGATCCAACAATTATATTGGAATATTTATACACTTGATAATTTTTTTCAAAATCGACAACTTCATTTAAAGGCTTAAAAGTCACCATAACTATTTCAACTTTTTTAAAACTGCTTATCGTTTTAAATACAGCATTCATTAACGTTTGGCAATGCTCACAATCGGGAGCAAAGTAAATAATAACCACAGGTTTACCCTTTGGTAAATCTTTTTCCCCAAAAGTTTTACCATTAGTAAGCAGCATTTTAAATGACGGGATAGATTGTGCATGAGCTGACGAATAAAAAAAAATAAAGAATAAAAAATTAATTATAAGAAAAGTAAATCGGTTTTTTCCATTCATTAGTTATAAAATTATAGTATAAAAAAATTACCCGATCATTAGTGCCTACCGATATTTTTCAACAAAATAAATGGTGGCGCATTTTTCCAATCAACTGCAGATCTTTTCATAGATGGCCCTATAGAAAAATTTCCAAGAACAATATCTATCTTTCCGTCTCCATCTATGTCTCCGGCATCCATTGTTAGCCACCTGCCAAGCTTTGCTTCAGGAAGTGTATAAGGCAGGAAATTAAAATTGCCCATATTCTTTAAATAAACAAACCCTTCTTCTGGCTGCTTTTCAAAGTCAGCAAAAAAAGAAATGGTAGCTATATCCAGATCACCATCTCCATCAAAGTCGCGGGCAATTGCTTTATAACAGCCGTTAATAGGAAAGAAATATTTTTGATTAAAATGATTTGATTTGTCATTTAAAAAAATATACACACCGTGATATGGTTTTAATATTGTTGAATAATCAGCGTTGTCGCCGCAGGTATAAACTACATCAGGATAACCATCATTATTAAAATCTGCTAACTCAAAATAGGAAGAACCATTTACAGGTGGGAATCGTAAAACTTCTTCCTGTGTAAATTGCCCATTGCCTTTATTGGTAAAAAGAAAAATACCCTCTTCTCCCTGCGCAAATAAAACCCATAGATCTGGAAGTCCATCATGATTATAGTCCTGCACATACGCCTTAATTGCACCCGGCAATCCTCTCAGTATGTGACGCGTAAATTTATTATTTCCTGCATTTTCCATCCATGATAATGACCCGGTTAAAAACCCAAACTCACAAATTAAATAATCGGTTTTCCCATCATTATTTAAATCAACGGCCGATACCTGTACAGGTCTTTGCAAACCTTCAAATAAAGGAACCGGATCTGATTTTAATTTGCCATCGGGACTAATATTTATGTATTGAGCTTTCCCAAATTTGCCATTATTCGGATTTAAAACTCCAATATCACAGGCTAATATTGAAGTTCTATTAAACTCCATATTAACAATGGACCCATTGGTAAGAGAATCAATGACCTTTAAATTTTTGTTGAACACTAATGTCTTTTTTGTAATAACATCACTTATCATTAATGGATGCAATGAATCATTACTATTTATTTTTATAAAAGATGTGGTTGAATTAGAATAAGAAACAGAGGGAAACCGTACACTAAAAAGAGATTGATCCTGCTGAATAGGATGCTGACGGTGTTGAGAAGGCAAAGTATCCGGAGATGTTGCTGTGTAATAATCGATGATATTTTGCCACTCTTCCTCACTTAACATGGGCTGAGCAGGATAAAAATTATTAACCAGGTTTACATCATTTTTTGCAGAAGGATATCTTTGAGAGTTGTAAAAAAATATACCAAGACGAGGACCCATTTGCGGCAAAATACCTTTCTCCCATGTTTTAGAATCTACCAATGATGGATCGGGTAATAAATGGCACGATTGACAATACCTGGATGCTAATTCTTTACCGCTTTTTATACTCGATGATGAAGTTTCTAAATGCGTACTGTTTCTATTAAACCTTTCCCTGCAGGAAGATAAAAAAATGATGAAACAAAAGTT
>JBKJSX010000046.1:0-4198 GCA_046594375.1 Chitinophagaceae bacterium | reverse complement strand
CTCCATACATCACTAACGGCGCAAACTTTTATATCCACAAGATCATTTTGTAATGCATGATTTCTTATTATATTTTCTGAAATATCTGTCGCAATTCCTGCACTTTTTTTATGCCATGAAACCCAAATAATTGAAGTAGGCTTCATATTCTTTTTTATATTTTTGATTGCTGTCTCAAAAATATTTTTTGTCGTTACAAACAAATGTACAAGGTCAGGTGATTCATTTTTTTTGCACAACTGCGCTGAAATATCTTTTTCTAAAAGGTCAAAATAATTTTGAGGTTGCCCAATTAATTGCACTTTCATTTCTTTTTTTATACCCAATTTTTTTATAAGGGGTGTACCCGAATAGCCTGCTAACATTTTCAGTTAAGATTTACTATTAAATTCTCATTAGTAAAATAATTGAATTTATGTGTATAAAAAGATTTTTAAAATTTTGTTGGTCAAGTGGGAAAAAGTGTTATTTTGTGTAAATTATTACCACCAAAGCGCTAAACCCTTAATAATGATTGGCTTTATAGGAGAATATGAATCAACATTGGATGCCAAAGGACGATTTTTGCTTCCTTCTGCAGTCAAAAAGCAATTACCGGAAGGGTCTCCAGAGCATTTTGTAATAAATCGGGGGTTTGAGAAATGTCTAAGTCTTTACCCCATGAAAAGTTGGAAACCCATTTTTGCGGAAATAAGTGATCTGAATGATTTTGAACCTAAGGTTCGCCAATTCCGGCGCTACTTTTTAAACGGAGCCACCCAGGTTGAACTGGACAGCGCCAACCGTTTATTGATTCCTAGAAATTTAATGGATTATGCAGGATTGGAAAAGGATATCGTATTGGTTTCGGCAGTAAATAAAATTGAGATCTGGGATAAAATAAAATACCAGCAGTTCTTTGAAACTTTTTCACCGGAAGCATTTAGCAACCTTGCAAAAGATGTTATGGCGGGTGATAAAAAAATCGAACTATAATTTATGCAACAGGGCATTTACCATGTGCCGGTATTGTTGGATGAAATTATAGTAGGATTAAATATTCATCCCTCGGGCATTTACGTCGATTGCACTTTTGGCGGTGGCGGACACAGTAAGGCTATACTTGATAAATTAAATAAAGAAGGGAAATTGATCGCCTTTGATCAGGATGAAGACGCAAAGAAAAACTTACCTGATGATGCAAGAATAATTTTTGTTCAGCAAAACTTTCGACACTTGCAGAAATTTCTTCGCTTACATAAGATAAAGGAAGTAGATGGGATATTAGCAGACCTCGGCGTTTCCAGTTATCAGTTTGATAAAGCTGATCGAGGATTTTCTACAAGGTTTGATGCAGCGATGGATATGCGGATGGATCAGCGCCAGTCTTTGTTGGCTATGGATGTTTTAAAAAATTATTCTGAAGAAAAACTGCACAAAATTTTTGAACAGTATGGAGAAGTCACCAATTCAAAAACATTAGCCAAAACAATTGTTGAGCAGCGGAATACAAGATCAATGCAAACAATTACTGATTTTAAAAATACAGTTCATGCAATAGTTAAAGGAAATCCCAATAAATATTTTGCACAAGTTTTCCAGGCTTTGCGGATAGAAGTGAACGATGAGTTGGAAGCACTTAAAGAAATGTTGCAGCAAAGCACAGAAGTTTTAAAAACAGGAGGACGCATAGCAGTTATAACATTTCATTCTTTGGAAGACAGGATAGTAAAGAATTTTTTTAAAGGCATTGATGAATCCAAAACGGATAAGTTGTACGGAACCAAAAATGAAAGTATGCTTCACATTATTACAAAAAAACCGATCATTCCCGGTGAAGAAGAGATCAAAAAAAATCCGAGGGGAAGAAGCGCAAAGCTTCGCATTGCCGAAAAGAAATAGTTTAAAAAATAAATTAATTATTTAGCCTTAATGTCTCAAAACCCTTTAAAAAATTATAAAGCCAAAGTTTTCAATCCTAAAAAAGATTGGAAGAAATGGCTCTACTACCAGTGGATCGTAAAAAATGTCCCCTTTTTTTTATTTGCTGCACTTCTTACTGTATTGTATATCGCCAATGGTCATTATGCAGATAAGAACATTCGGAAAATTAATGCTACAGCAAAGCATTTAAAAGAAATGGAATATGAATTTAAAACTGTGAAAAGAGACGTGATATTCAGAAGCAAGGAAAGTGAATTAGTTAAAGCAGTGGAGCCTTTGGGGCTTAAAGAATTGGCAGCTCCTCCAATTAAAATTGGCGACAGCACCGCAAAAAACTAAAAAAAATTGATTTAATTATAAAAACTAACGCAGAAAGTTGGACGTAAAAAAAGATATATTATGGCGTGTCTACCTCTGCTTCATCGGCATTATTATGTTGGGTGTGGTTGTGTTAAGCAGGGCTTTTTATATTCAGCGTGTACAAGGTTCTTATTGGAAGAGCATGAGCGACAGCCTCCATTTAAAATACATGCCGATAAATGCAGAGCGGGGAAGTATTTATAGTGAGGATGGAAACATGCTTAGCACGTCTATCCCTGTTTTTGACATCTATGTTGATTTTGGCGCAGAAGGGTTGCGTGAAAAGCATGGAAAAAGATTTTATGAAAATATTGATTCATTAAGTATCTCTTTAGCCACACTTTTTAATGATGCATCAGCTGACAATTATAAAAAACAATTATCAGTTGCTTATAAAAATGAAGACAGGTATTTCTTATTAAAAAGAAAAATTTCATTTGAGCAATACAAAGAGTTAAGAGATTTTGTTTTAGTAAAAGAAGGAAGAAACAAAAGTGGTTTTATCATCGATGTTAGGGATAGCCGGGTTAACCCTTATGTATTGTTAGCAAACAGAACAATAGGACTTTCCCGTGGAGATACCAGTAAAAATGTTGGTCTTGAAAGAACGTATGACAGTTTGCTGAAAGGTCAGACTGGTCAGCGTTTGATGCGTTATATGGCAGGTGTATATGTGCCGGTTGACGGCGCGGAAATTGAACCTGAGAATGGGAAAGATATTATCACAACCATCAATACATATATGCAGGATGTTGCTGAAAATGCACTAATGAAGATGATGGTGAATAACAATTCTTTGCATGGCTCCTGCATTGTAATGGAGACTGCAACAGGGAAAATTAAAGCCATTGCTAATCTTGGAAAGCGTCCTGATGGAAATTACCTGGAAGATTATAATTATGGTATCGGTAAAAAAACTGAGCCGGGTTCAATTTTTAAAGTTGCAACATTATTGTCGCTGCTAGAAGATCATCTTGTTGATACAAGTACAATCGTTGATTGCGAAGGCGGAAGAAAATCTTTTTCTGGATTGAACATTACAGATTCGCATTTGGGCACCGGAAAAATAACCGTTAAGCAGGCATTTGCAATGTCTTCAAACGTTGCTTTTGCAAAGTTGGCTGAAGAATATTATCATGATAATCCACGCCGGTTTTACGATCACCTTCATCATTTAAGATTGGACACAGCTACCGGAATTGATATTGTTGGGCAGGCTTCTCCGCTTATTAAAAAACCTGGCGGAAAATTTTGGGGCACTACAACATTACCTTTTATGGCTCATGGTTATGAGGAGTTGCTTACACCCTTACACATGTTGATGGTGTACAATGCAGTTGCTAATCAAGGAAGAATGATGAAGCCATATCTCGTTAATTCAGTGAGAGAATTGGGTATTGATGTAAAAACTTTTTCACCAAAAATATTGGTTGAAAAAATTTGTAGTGATGAAACATTAGGAAAATTAAAAGCTTGTATGCTGGATGTTGTAGAGAGCGAACATGGCACAGCGCATAGTTTAAAAACTGCCATGTATTCTTTCTCAGGTAAAACAGGAACAGCAGTAACAGCGTTAGATAATAAAGGTTACAACAAAGCAAATAAAACTTATCAATCTGCCTTTATTGGATTTTTCCCATCGGAGAAACCCAAATATACCATCGCTGTGGTGATACAAAACACTAATGAATCAAAGCTGGCTTATGGTGGAGTTGTTGCCGGTCCTGTATTTAGGGAAGTTGCTGACAAAATTTTTGCTTCCCATCTTTCTAATCAACCATTTTTTAAATCGCCATCAGTTAGTGACAGTGCTACATATAATTATTACGGTTTAAAAAATGATGTCAATAAAATCCTGAGTGTTTTAAACATGTCTTATCTGGATTCTGCTGCAGCAGGGTTCTGGAGAAGTATA
>JBKJSX010000070.1:0-4491 GCA_046594375.1 Chitinophagaceae bacterium | reverse complement strand
TTTATTGATATGGAATAAATACGTAATTTACTTTTCAATAAACTTTAATTATGAGCAATGAGAAAGTTTTTACTAAAGATGAATTACATCATGCACGGAGAAATTTTTTAAAACAGTCATCTATATTAACCGCACTTGCATTAGCGCCACCTTCCTTACTTATAGCGGCAGATGATAATCTTGATGAAAAAGCTTCTGCGCTTTTTGAAAAACAATCTCTTAAGATTGAAGTGAACGGGATAAAGCATGAACTTAGCGTTGAACCGCGTGTTACACTACTTGATCTGCTGCGTGAGCAATTACATTTAACAGGAACAAAGAAAGGATGTGATTACGGGCAATGCGGTGCATGTACGGTTCATGTAAATGGTAAAAGAGTTTTATCATGTATGAGTCTTGCAATAATGCAGGAAGGAAAAAGAATTAATACTATAGAAGGCTTGGCAAAAGGCGATGAACTTCATCCCATGCAGATGGCATTTATAAAACATGACGGCATGCAATGTGGTTATTGTACACCGGGACAGATCATGTCTGCTATAGCATGTGTAAATGAAGGGCACGCAAATAACGAAGAAGAAATTCGCCAAAACATGAGTGGCAACATTTGCCGTTGCGGCGCTTATCCAAATATCGTTGATGCCATCATGGAAGCAAAACAAAAAGGAGGACCATTATGATCAACTTCGATTATGTAAAACCCTCAACACAAAAAGCAGCTATCGATGCTCAGAACAAAGATGCATCGTCACAATTTATTGCAGGAGGAACCAACCTTATTGACTTAATGAAGAGAGGAGTAGTTTCTCCTGAAAAATTAATTGACATTACAAGTCTTCCATTAAAAAGAATTGGGCAGCAAAAAGGTTTTATCAGCATTGGTGCATTGGCATTAAACAGTGATGTTGCAGAACATGAGATCATCATAAAAAAACTTCCTTTGCTGTCACAGGCTTTAAAAGCCGGGGCATCACCGCAATTGCGCAACATGGCAACTGTTGGCGGCAACATGATGCAGCGTACACGATGCTCTTATTTTTATGATCTTACCATGCCGTGTAACAAACGCCAGCCCGGCAGCGGATGTGGCGCATTAAAAGGATATAACCGTATGCATGCAATTTTTGGAGCATCTGATAAATGTATTGCCGTGCATCCGAGTGATATGTGTGTTGCTTTGATAGCATTGGATGCAACTGTTGTAATAAGCAGCAGCAAAGGAGACCGCAGAATTCCTTTTGCAGATTTTCATCGCCTTGCGGGAGCAACACCTGAAAAAGATAACAACCTGCAAAGAGGAGAAATGATAACATCGGTTGAAGTTCCCGACAATGATGCATTTGCAAAAAATTCTCTCTATTTAAAAATTCGCGACCGTGCTTCTTATGCATTTGCATTGGTTTCAGTTGCCGCTGCATTGGATATAAAAGGAAATACAATTATGAATGCCAGACTCGCAATGGGCGGAGTAGCACATAAGCCCTGGAGATTAATTGCTGCAGAAAATTTCTTAAAAGGAAAGACTATTTCTCTTGAAAATTTTAACCAGGCTGCAGCTATGGCAATGAAGGATGCAAAAGGAAATGGGTTCAACAATTTTAAATTAAAGCTTGCACCCAACATAATTGTGCAAACATTAAAAACAGTTTCAGGAATAGTATGAACTTTTCTTTTCGGGATTTTTATTAACCATAATTATAATGAGCGATTTAGACAGGGTAGACGGCAAAGCAAAAGTTACAGGAACAGCAAAATATTCAGCAGAATATGATATTCCCGGACTCACCCATGGTGTACTTGTAGGCAGCACCATTGCTAAAGGGAGCATTATTGCAATGGATACAAAAAATGCCGAAAGAGCTCCAGGGGTATTATCTGTTATCACTCATTTAAATTTGCCCAAAGTTTCCGGCTATGCGCCGGCAAAAGATGCTGATAAATTACCCGCTGTTAAAAAAGGGTTTAAAGTATTTTCTGATAATGTTATTCATTTTAATGGACAACCCATTGCCCTTGTAATTGCAGACACTTATGAAAGAGCTTTGTATGCGGCCTCGCAGGTAAAAGCTCAATACAAAAAAGAAGAACATCATACAGATTTCAATAACGAAAGAAAAAAAGGTAAGCCATTAACAGGTGAAGCTGAGGAATACAAAGATTATGTACGTGGTGAAGCAGAAGCATATAAAAATGCACCTGTAAAAATAGAAGCTGAATACGCTTCACCAATCGAAGTGCATAATCCAATGGAGTTACATGCACTTACTGTTGTTTGGGAAGGAGAAAATAAAGTTACTGTGTATGATAAAACGCAATGGTTAGAAGGAACACAAAAGAATATAATGCGATTGTTTGATCTGCCTGAAAAAAATGTCCGGGTAATCTCTCAATATATTGGTGGCGCTTTTGGTTCTGCTTTTAATTTTTGGCCACATACAACAGCTGCATTAATTGCGGCAAGAAAAATTGGCAAACCGCTAAAGGTTGTTTTAAGCAGAGATCAGTTATTTATGATGGTGGGTTATCGTCCTGCTGCTGTACAAAAAATTGGTATGGGCGCTAAGCAGGATGGAACACTGGTTGGCATTACACATGAAGCATCAGCCATCACTTCATCTTATCAGGAATTTACTGAAGGCATTGTAAATATTTCACGTTCGCTTTATGCCTGCCCAAATGTAAATACACGATATAAAGTTTATCCCCTTGATCTTAGCGAGCCAACCTGGATGCGTGGTCCGGGTGAAGCGACCGGAACTTTTGCATTGGAATGTGCTATAGATGAACTGGCTTATGCAGTTAATATGGACCCGCTTGCATTTCGTTTACACAATTATGCAGAAACGGATCCTGAACATAATAATCGTCCACACTCAAGCAAATTTTTAAAAGAAGCCTATCAATTAGGTGCAGATGGTATTGGCTGGAAAGACCGTAATCCACAACCACGGTCAATGAAAGAAGGAGATTGGCAGGTGGGTTATGGCATGGGAACAGGCGTGTTTATTGCATGGAGAGGAGGATCAAAAGTGAGTGCAAGATTTACTGCTGATGGCACATTAATTCTTAAAAGCGCCGTTTCCGATATGGGAACAGGAACTGCAACTGCAATGACAAAAATTGCATCAGAAAAATTCGGGATTCCTGCTGATAAAATAACGTTTGAAATGGGTGATTCAAATCTGCCCCCGGGAATTTTTCAGGGTGGTTCAGGTACAGTCTCATCATTAGGAACAACGGTAAATAATGCATCAGTAAGTATGAAGAAAAAATTGATGGAATTAATAAAAGACAATTCTATTTTTCATACAGAAAAAATTCACCAGGTAGATTTAGATAACCTCGTTTTTGAAAATGGATTTATAATGATGGCTTCTGAACCTTCCCGAAAAATAAGTTACACAGATATTTTAAAAAATGCAGGATTGCCACACGTGGAAATATTAGAAGAGTCAAAAGCTTACGAGGAAACCAAATACACCAGTTATTCTTATTCAGCTCATTTTGTAAAATTGCTTGTACATTCTGCAACAGGCATTATTAAAGTAAGCAAAGTGGTTTCTGCAGTAGATGCCGGTAAAATAGTAAATGAAAAAACAGCGAGGAGCCAAATTATTGGTGGTGTTGTAGGTGGTATAGGAATGGCGCTGATGGAAGAAGGTGTTATTGACAACCGTTATGGCAGGTGGGTAAATAATAATCTTGCTGATTACCATGTTCCGGTTCACGCCGACGTGCCGCATATTGAAGCACTGTTTGTAAACAAGCCAGACCCTGTTCTCAACCCAATGGGGTCAAAAGGAATGGGTGAAGTTTCTATGATCGGTTTTCCGGCGGCTGTTGCCAATGCAGTTTTTCATGCAACAGGAAAACGCATTCGTGAGTTACCAATTACAGTGGATAAATTGATTTAGTTCTTTCATTTTGGTCTTTTCACAAAAAGGGAATAATAGAGCAAAGACGCAAAATATTATTCATGCTCCTTACTCTTATTTTACTTCTTTGCGTGATTTTTATAAAAAATATTTTCAAAATTAAATAATACCTCCTGTCTTAACCTCTCTCCGAAAGGAGAAGCGTTGGGGTGAGGCTAAAATAAAAATTATGGGATTTTTTCCGGATGAACTTGACAGGGTTGATGCCAAAGCAAAGGTTACAGGTACGGCGCAATTTTCGTATGAATATGATATTCCAAACCTTGCTTTTGGCGTAATAGTGGCAAGTACAATTGCCAAAGGAACGATCACTGGGTTAGATACAAAAAGTGCAGAGAAAGCGCCCGGCGTGATTACTGTTATCAGCCATCTTAACATTCCAAAGCTTAAAGGTTATGAGCCTGTTGCAGATGCTGATAAACTTCCTGCTATCCGCAAAGGTTTTAAAGTTTTTGAAAATAATATGGTTCGGTTCAACGGGCAACCTATTGCTATTGTTGTTGCGGATACTTTTGAAAGAGCAACCTATGCTGCATCATTAGTGAAAGCTCAATAT
>JBKJSX010000197.1:0-2539 GCA_046594375.1 Chitinophagaceae bacterium | reverse complement strand
TACTTTTTCACCCTGCTTATATTTCCAGTCAGAATGATCTGGCGCTACAATTACTTTTATAAATTGTAGCGCCAGATCATTCTGACTGGAAATATAAGCAGGGTGAAAAAGTAAAATTCAGCATCACTGTATTGCAAAATGGTAACCCGCTTAAAAATGTGGGAGTTAAGTTCGAGGCAGGTCCTGAAAAATCAGATCCAATTAAAAAAGATTCACTTGTTCTGGTAAATGGAACACTCATGGTTGATGGCGGCACTATGAAAAATCCTGGTTTTCTTCGCTGTGTTGCTACTGCAATGGTAAATAATAAATCATACCGTGGATTAGGTACAGCAGCATTTGATCCACAATTAATTCAACCAACTATTGTCAACCCAACTGATTTTACGGTTTTTTGGGAGCAGGCAAAAACTGATCTTGCTAAAATACCCCTGGATGCAAGAATGACTTTACTTCCCGAACGCTGTACTGAAAATATAAATGTATACCATGTAAACATCCAAAATTTTAAATCAACACGGTTGTATGGAATTTTATGTGTTCCTAAAAAAGAAGGTAAATACCCTGCGGTTTTGAGAGTGCCCGGCGCAGGTGTACGGCCATATAGTGGTGATATTGCCATGGCCGAAAAAGGTTTCATAACGTTTGAGATAGGTATTCACGGCATTCCTGTAAATATGGATGTATCAGTGTACAACAATCTTTCAGCCGGTGCACTTGCAGGTTATTGGAACATTAACCTGGATGATAAGGATCGTTATTATTATAAACGTGTTTACCTCGGATGTATTCGTGCTAATGATTTTATTATAAGTCTGCCGCAGTATGATGGAAACAATCTTGGGGTAACCGGTGGAAGCCAGGGAGGAGCCCTTTCTATAATTACCGCTGCATTAGATACAAGAGTAAAATTTCTTGCAGCTTATTATCCCGCTCTTTCTGATCTTACAGGATATTTAAAAGGAAGGGCCGGGGGCTGGCCCCATTTGTTTGACAAGAACAATCTTGCCTTCAATAATAAAAAAGAAAAAATTGAAACAGCCGGATATTATGATGTAGTAAATTTTGCCCGGTTAATAAAAATTCCCGGTATGTATAGCTGGGGGTTTAATGATGAAACCTGTCCGCCTACATCCATGTATGCTGCTTACAATGTGATCAATTCTCCTAAAGAATTATTTCTTGCACAGGAAACCGGTCATTGGACTTATCCTGAGCAAACAGAAAAACTAAATAACTGGTTGGCACAAAAATTAAAAAATCAATAAAATGAAAGCCAGGGATTCGTATCTGTCTTACGATTTTGTTGCTAACAGAATACTCCTCCTATCCATTGTATGTTTAAATCAAAAAATACTGCTGTCCTGAGTTTGTAGCTCACAACATTTACAAATTGTTGCGTATCTGTACCACAGAGAGATAAAAGATTCTTCTCAACAATTATTATCTTCATAGCTGCACAGCTATAGATAACTCCAAAACATTTTTATGAAAATGATCTGCAAAAGTCTTTCATGTTTCCTCCTTTTTATTGTAAGCATAATGCTTACAGCCCATGCCCAGAATAATGATGGCAGAATCCGCATTATTATGATTGGTGCTCATCCTGATGATTGCGACCATAAGGCGGGCGGTACAGCTATCCTGTTCGCAAAAATGGGATATGCAGTAAAATTTGTTTCTGTAACAAATGGTGATGCCGGTCACCAGACAATGAAGGGAAAAGAATTGGCTAAACGAAGATTTGCAGAAGCACAGGATGCCGGAAAAAGATTTGGTGTAACGTATGATGTTTTAGATAATCATGATGGACAATTAATGCCTTCACTGGAAGTTAGATTCCAGATCATTAAAAAGATCCGTGAATGGAATGCAGATATAGTAATTGCACCCCGACCGAATGATTACCACCCTGATCATCGTTACACCGGGATACTTGTTCAGGATGCGGCTTACATGGTGGCTGTTCCTGATATTGTTTCTGAAATACCGGCATTAAAAAAGAACCCTGCATTTTTATATTTCCAGGATGGTTTTCAGCGGCCAAATCCTTTCCGGCCCGATATTGCTGTGGATATAACAAATGTATTTGCACAAAAAGTTCATGCACTTGATGCACATGAATCGCAGATGTATGAATGGTTACCATGGATAGGACATTATGCCGAGAAAGTTCCTAAAAATAAAAATGAGCGTGAAAAATGGCTTGCTCAAACAAGAGCGGTAACTATTACTACCGCAGTAAGAACTTCACTTGAAAAATGGTATGGAAAAGATAAGGCGTTACAGGTGCAGCATGCAGAGGCATTCGAGATTTGTGAGTATGGTGCGCAACCAAATGATGAAGAAGTAAAAAGATTATTCCCGATGTTGGGAAAGTAAAATTGTAAGAATTATTTTTCTTTCCTAACCTTGTCCTCGATTTCAACTAGGATTGCAATAACAACTCAGCATTTGCAAATACAATTATCAACCCTTCGACAAGCTCAGGGTGACAAGTCTAAGAGAAAGTTGTCATGCTGAGCTTGTCGAAGCATTG
>JBKJSX010000118.1:0-6037 GCA_046594375.1 Chitinophagaceae bacterium | reverse complement strand
TTCACGTAATGTAGCCAATGCTTTTACAGTTGCTTTTACCACGTTGTGTGGATTAGCAGAGCCAAGAGATTTTGGAAGCATGCGGTATCACCGACGTACTTGCAAAATCTCTTGGCTCTGCTAATCCACACAACGTGGTAAAAGCAACTGTAAAAGCATTGGCTACATTACGTGAACGAATAAGCGTTGCTAAAACAAGAAACATTTCTTTAAAGAAAGTATTTAACGGTTAGCCCCCATCCCCTGAAGGGGTGAGTAGGGTAATATTAATTAACATAAAAACAAAATTCCCCTTTAGGGGATAGGGGTATGGCACTAATAAAAATAACACAGGTAAAAAGCGGCATCGATCGTTCTGAGCGTCAAAAATTAACGCTTAAGGCTTTAGGTTTAAATAAATTAAATGCCACAAAAGAAGTTGAAGCTACTCCTCAAATTTTAGGGATGGTAAAAAAAGTAAGTCATCTGGTTAAGGTGGTATTATCTTAATATATTTTTTAAAAGCGAGCTCCGCGTACACGGAGCGTTAAGTAAAAATAAGTACAATGCAACTACACAATTTAAGACCTGCAATAGGTTCAACTCACAAAGAAAAAAGAATAGGACGTGGTGAGGCTTCCGGTAAAGGAGGAACTTCAACAAAAGGTAACAAAGGTGGACAAAGCCGTGCAGGTTACAAAATAAAGATGGCTCACGAAGGTGGACAGATGCCTCTACAGCGAAGGGTTCCAAAGCGTGGTTTTAAAAATATCAATCGCATAGAATATAAAGTTTTCAATCTTGGTCAGATAGATCAGTTGATTGAGAAATATGGTATTAAAGAATTTAATTTGGAAAATCTTTATATCAATAATCTGATCAATCAAAATGCGAGGGTTAAAATTCTTGGAAATGGTGTATTGAAAGCAACTATCCCTTTTAAAGTGAACGCTATTAGTGAGAAAGCAAAAGGTGCAATTGAAGCAGCCGGTGGTACTGTAGAAATAGTAAAATAAAACAGCGATATTTACGCTGGCATTTTTTGAGCCATTAACTAAATCGTTCTAATTCCGTGAAGAAATTTATAAAGACATTAAAAAACATCTGGACAATAGATGAATTGCGCAGTAAGATTATTGTAACCTTAGTGCTTATTTTTGTTTATCGTCTCGGCTCACACATTGTACTTCCCGGAATTGACCCTAACAAACTTGCCAACTTAACCAACACTTCTAAAAGCGGTATGCTTGGTTTACTGGATGCTTTTGTTGGTGGTGCTTTTTCCAAAGCATCAATTTTTGCATTAGGTATCATGCCTTACATTTCTGCATCGATCTTTATGCAGTTGATGACAATACTTGTTCCTCAAATTCAAAAAATTCAAAAAGAAGGTGACAGCGGCAGAAAGAAAATAAATCAATGGACACGTTATTTAACTGTTATTGTTACTGCATTTCAGGCAGCAGCCTATATCGGTTTCTTAACAACCACTAACAGGGAAGCATTGCTGCCTGCATACTCATCTTTCTTCTGGCTTTCAACTGTTATCATCTTAACTACAGGTACATTGTTTGTAATGTGGTTGGGTGAAAAAATTACTGATAAGGGTTTGGGAAACGGTACATCTATCATTATCATGATCGGTATTTTGGCAAGATTACCGCAATCATTCATGCAGGAATTTTATGCAAAGCAAACCCGTGGTGGCGGCGGTTTATTAATATTCATGGTGGAAATAGCCATTCTTATTGCAATCATTTTAGGACTGATAGTTTTGGTTCAGGGAGTAAGAAAAATTCCCGTTAACTATGCAAAACAAATTGTTGGTAACAGGCAATTTGGTGGTGCCCGTCAATTTCTTCCATTGAAAGTAAATGCAGCCGGTGTAATGCCAATCATCTTTGCGCAGGCAATTATGTTCTTACCTACCATCTTTGCTGGTTTTCAAACTTCAGGCAAAAGCTGGTCATTATATTTTACTGATCATACCAATCTTGTTTATATGGTAATATATTCAGTGATGGTTATTGGATTTACTTTTTTATACACTGCTTTAATTTTTAACCCGAAGCAGATGGCTGATGATCTTAAGCGCAGCAACGGATTTGTTCCGGGAGTAAAACCAGGACAGCCAACTGCAGATTATATCGGTACCATAATGGATAGAATTACTTTACCGGGAGCTGTATTGCTTGCTGTTGTTGGTATCTTACCCGGTATTGCACAACTCTTCGGAGTTACACAAGGGTTTGCCACATTCTTTGGTGGTACATCATTATTGATCATGGTAGGTGTTGTATTAGATACATTGCAGCAAATAGAAACACAATTATTAATGCGTCAATACGATGGATTAATGAGCAGCGGAAGAATTCAGGGAAGACAAACAGTTGCTCCCGGCGTTACGGGAACATAAACATAAGGACGGACTCCGTCTGACAATAAAAATATTTGCCCTGACGAAAAAAACGTTGGGGTTTTTTAATAAATTAAAAGATGAATTATAAAACATTAGATGAGGTAGAAATAATGAGAGAAAGCTGTTTGCTGGTTGGCGATACCCATGCAGCGATCATAAAACTTATTAAACCCGGTGTAACCACATTTGAAATTGATGTTGCAGCAGAAAAATTTATTATGAGCAAGGGTGCTCTTCCATCTTTTAAAAATTACAGGGGATATCCTTATGCAACATGCATTTCAGTTAATGATGCAGTGGTGCATGGTTTTCCAAATAATAATGTTTTAAAAGATGGAGATATTGTTTCAGTTGACATTGGCGTATTTAAAAATGGTTATCATGGGGACAGCGCCTACACTTATGCAATTGGTAATATAAGTGATGAAGTAAAACAATTGTTGAGGGTTACCAAAGAATCTTTGTATAAAGGAATTGAAAAAGCAGTAGCCGGAAATAGGGTGGGAGATATTGCGTATGCAATACAGGAATATACAGAACGTAAACATGGTTACGGTGTTGTAAGAGAATTGGTAGGCCATGGATTGGGAAAGGAAATGCACGAAGACCCACAGGTTCCTAATTATGGTAAAAGAGGCTCTGGTCCAAAACTAAAAGAAGGTATGGTGATAGCCATTGAACCCATGATAAATCTTGGTAAAAAGAATGTGATAAATGATAAAGATGGATGGACAGTGAGAACACAGGATGGAAAACCATCAGCACATTACGAACATGATGTTTACATTAGAAAAGATAAAGCAGATATTCTATCTTCTTTTACAAAAATTGAAGCGGCAGAAAAAGCAAATGAAAATTTATGTTCTGATTATTATTGATCTCTCTCCAATTGACACGGTTAAAAATAAACGATAGTAATATGTAGGAATGTATTTATATTTTTGGATATAATAACTTCAAAATATGATTATGAAATTATCAAAACAAAAATTACTTCCATTTTCAAAAGTATTTATATTCTGTTTTATTATTTTTTGGTTGATTATTTATACACCCTCAATTCTAACAGCACAATCAATCTTTTCGGTTCCTTATAAAGTATTAACATTAACAGGCGAAAAACAGGGAGCAAAAAATCTGCCCCAGGATCATGGGATTTCCGGTGTTTGGCAAAGACTATTGAAACTTAAAACTACAGCAAGCGTACTTCATACCCAGGCTCATCCTGATGATGAGCATGCTGATTTACTAACTTACCTGAGTCGTGGAGAGGGTGTACGCACTGCATTACTTTCTCTTAACCGGGGCGAAAGTGGAGGCAATGTTTTAGGTGTTGAGATGTTTGATGAGTTGGGTTTATTACGTACAGAAGAATTTTTACTGGCTGGAAGTTATTACGGGTTAGACGATTTGTATTTTACAAAGCTTGTTGATTACGGCTTTTCTAAACGGGTGGAAGAAGCTTATGATAAGTGGGGAAAGCAAAATGTTTTAAGTGAAATGGTTCGGGTGATTCGCATAAATCGTCCGCTTGTTATTATCTCCCGTTTTCATGGAACGATACGTGACGGACATGGCAATCACCAGGCTGCAGGTGAAATTACTCAGCAGGCATATAAGCTTGCCGCTGATCCCTCTGCTTTTCCCGAACAAATTAGTAAAGAAGGATTGCGGCCATGGAAAGCCCTTAAATTATATCGTGGAGGCATAAGGCCTACTGAACATTGGAACATACAAATGAATACAGGGGTTTATAGCCCATGGTTAGGACAGTCGTACAAAAACTTTTCCTTACTAGGTTATAGTTTGCATCGCTCACAAAACGGAGGGCATCGTAATGAAGTTAGTGGACCGTTTATACAATATTATGAACGCATGCTAAGTGAGGTAAAAAGCGACGAAAAAGAAAACAATTTTTTTGATGGAATAGATACATCTATTACCGGCATATTTAAAATAACCGGTGAAACTCCTCCTGCCGGAATACTACAATTACTCACAGAAATAGCAGCCAATGTTGATCACGCTATCACTGCATTTCAACCTCAAAATCCCGTGGCGATCATTTCTTTTCTTACTAATGGTTTATCTAAAACCCGTTCAGCAATTAAATTAATTACTAATCAGCCCGAAGCACTTTTTATGCTACAGGTTAAGGAACGCCAGTTTACAGATGCCATAAATGCTGCATTAAATATTGATCTGCAGGCAATAGCAGTTCCGCTTGGTACTAAAGAAAAAAGAAATTTTTATGAACCTCAGCCAACGATGGGCTTTGGTGTGGCAGAACAGCCTTTCAAAGTAGAAGTAGTGATGGTAAATAACAGCACTGTTTCAATTGAGCCAATGCGTATAAACCTTATTGCTCCTGCAAATTGGAAGATCGATCATAATAATCAACAGGGTTTTAAAACTTTGCCAGCTAATGAAAAAATTGAGCAAACGTATACTGTGACTGTTTCTGCCAGTACTCCATTTTCTCAACCATATTTTACAAGAAAATCACTGCAGGAAAATCAATATCAATTGCAGGATAAACGATATGAAAATTTACCGTGGAGTGCTAATTCATTACAGGTTTCAGCTTCTTATCTAATCAATAAAGAATTGGTAGAAATACAAATGCCGGTTCAGGTGAGGCAGGCTAATTTGCCTTACGGTTACGATAAGTACACATTAAAAGTAGCCCCTGCAGTTGCTGTAAACATTCAACCCAAGTTGGGAGTAATTCCTAAAAACAGCAAAATAAAAATATTTATTGCAAATATTGAATTGATAAATAATTATGATGGCACCATTAAAGGAGAACTTAATTTAAAGGTACC
Source organism: Chitinophagaceae bacterium (assembly GCA_046594375.1). GTDB lineage: Bacteria > Bacteroidota > Bacteroidia > Chitinophagales > Chitinophagaceae > Ginsengibacter. The sequence goes on along the minus strand of JBKJSX010000118.1, from coordinate 814 downwards.
TCCAGGTTGGAAAGTGCAACCCTTACAAACCCCGTTTATATTTACCAAGGCCGGAGAAAAAAATAATTTTTCAATAAAAGTTTTTTTACCTGCGATAGAGGAAAAGAGTTATGATATTTATGCAGTTGCTACAGCTGATGGTAAAACCTATACTGAAGGATATAATTTAATTAGTCATCGTGATAATGACCAGGTTGTCTCATATCATGCTGCTGTTGCAACCGTAAAGGGCATTAATGTGAATGTTGTACCTGATTTAAATATTGGTTATGTAATGGGAGTAGGAGACGAAGTGCCGGCAGGGCTGCAACAATTGGGTGCAAAAGTTCAGTTACTTAATGCCAACGATCTTTCATCAGGCAGATTAGATCAATATGATGTAATTATGATTGGTACACGTGCCTACGCCGTTCGGCAGGATCTGAATACGTATAATCAACGCCTGCTTACTTATGCAAAAAATGGTGGTCATTTAATTGTTCTGTTTCAAACACCAGAATTTATTCCCGACCGTATGGCTGCTTATGCTGCCCAGTTACCAGGTAATTCAGAAGAGATTTCAGAAGAGGATTCGCCTGTAAAATTTTTAAACTCAAGTCATCGTGTATTAAATTATCCAAATAAGATCACCCTAAAAGATTTTGATAATTGGGTTGAACAAAGAGGTTCTAAATTTTTCTCTAAGTGGGATACTGCTTATGTACCGATCATCTCTACCCAGGATGTTGGACAAACGCCGCAAAGCGGAGGATGGCTGATGGCAAAATATGGGAAAGGCTATTACACTTACTGCGCTTATTCGTTCCACCGGCAA
>JBKJSX010000114.1:0-7577 GCA_046594375.1 Chitinophagaceae bacterium | reverse complement strand
TGAAGATATAATTCTTGTTTCTGCATTGTACGATGCAGGTACAAATAATTTTAGCGATACCATAAAAGATATTGATGATAAATATAAAAGCGCCGCGATCTTTTCTCACAATCCCGGTATCACTGCTTTTGTAAACAACTTGGTAGAAAATGCAAATATTGATAATATGCCCACCTGCAGCATCTTCGCCGTAAAAACAAATGTTGAAAAATGGAAAGATTTTACCAAAGCAAAAAAAGATTTTTTATTTTTTGATTATCCTAAAAAAGAAGAATAGTTTATCATTTTAATTCCTTTTCAAAAAAAACGGCTGTTGTATTTGGATTGAAATAGTAAGGCGCTATCTCATAAAATCCATATTGCTTATAAAGATGAATGGCAGGTAGCATTTGGGTTAGCGTATCTAATCTTATAAGTTTATAACTATACTCATTGGCAAGTTGTAAAGCTTTTTCCAATAAATTTTTTCCTATACCTTTTCCCTGGAAGTTTGGGTTAACGTACATTCTTTTTAATTCACACACATTTTCATCAAGCTTCCTGATTGCAATACAGCCTGCAAACATCCCGTCAGATCTGCAAAGAATAATTTCTCCTGTTGGCGGAGAATACATTTTATGTATGGCGGATAATTCTTCTTCAAACTTTTGAAAGGCAAGGTCAATATTTATCAGCGCTGCATATTCACGGAATAATTTTTTTGCTTCTGTATAATGTGCGTCTGAAGATGAAATAATGTATTTATGTTTTGCTACTTGCATTATTTATAATAACAAATTTTTTAATCCTCAACAAGTTCTTCCTTCGGTAAGATTTAGGATGCTCTTTTGTTAGCAAGATAAACCCCACTGAAGATAACAATGCCAGCAATAATTTTATAAAGCTCCAAACTTTCTTTCAAAAAAATAGTCGCGATAATAACAGCAAAAACCGGTTGAGAATAAATGTAGGTACCGGCAGTAGAAGCGCTTAATTTCTTTATTCCATAAGCATTAAAAATATAGGCTAAAAACGTTCCGGGAACAACGATCATAAACAAAAGAAGATATTCATTAAGTTTATAATTGCCCCATGGAATTTGTGAAAACTCATTCCATCCTAATGGCAGGATCATTATAAATCCAAAAGTAAAAACCCATCTCATCACCTCCATTGTGGAATACTTTTGCATCAAAGGCTTTACGAGCATAAAATAAATTGTATAAAGAATCGTACTCATAATTACCAGCAGGTCTCCTAATAAAATATCATTTCTTTTTGTTGTGTTGTGCCCCGACATTATCAGGATACAAGCACCGCTAACACCAAGAAATAAGCCTGCAAGTTTCAGGGCTGTAATTTTCTCTTTTAATACCCATGCAGCAATAAATGTGATAAGAATGGGGGTGACCAACAATAGCAATGATGCATGTATAGGATAGGTTAGTGACACGCCTTTCATAAACAACATCTGGTTGGCAGCAAGAGCAGAGAATGCGCAAAGCAGGAACCTGATAATATCCTTCTTCTCAATTTTATTCTTTTCGCTGCCAATAAAAAAAAGCATCCAGAAGAGCATCGTACAAATTCCACTTCTCACAACGTTAAGCCCATAGGGGCCTGCAAAGCCTTGCGTAGAGAGATATTTTATAATACTTACATTTATCGCAAAGAAAAGATTGGTTCCCAATAAGCCGAGGTGCGCTTTGATCTTATTCAAAATAATTTTTATTTAAGGTGTATGTTGGAGTGTTTGCAAAGATTGAACAAATTGACTAACAACTTTTTTGTACAGCTCCATATTATATTCAGTAGTAATAAATGGAAAAGTGGCGGCTTGCTGAAGTGAATGTTGCAACACAAAATCTTTTTGGGTAACTGTGTAGAACAATTTATTTTCCACTACATACTTTGCTAAATATTCCTGTTCAGTTTGTCCGGGAGTTGGTATGAGGATAGCTTTTTTTTGCAGCTTTATAAGGTCCATGATTGTTGTATATCCGCACCTGCTGACGATAATATCGGATTGAAGAATTGCTTCGTTCAGTTTTTCGGCAGAAAGATGATTGCTGATTTCTACGGATGTATTTTCACTTTTTATCACTTTGTTGTTTTCCGGCAATCCTCTTATAAATAAAACTTTTCCACCGTAAGATTTCAGATCTTTTAAAATTTGTTTTTCAAAAATTGTTCTTTGCGGTTCCGGTCCGGAAATACTTATCAGCAGATCATATTTTTTTACTGAAGTATTTAATTCAAATCTGGAAAGTGCTCCCAAGTATTTTATTTTACCGGGTAGTTTTTTGGGATGAGACAGCTCACCTGCTAAACCATTTATTTCAAAATCGGGCACCCAGCATTCAGTATATTTTTTGATAAAATGATAATGAAACCGTTGAGCAATTTTTTCTGTAAATGTATTTCCTGTTTTAATTAATAGTTGGTGTGTTATATAAACCGAAGGAATTTTAGGGTGATACATTCCAAACCTGTTGTCGGAGATAACAGCATCTATTTTATGTTGCATCACCATCTTCTTCAGCCATTGATGTTCTTTATAAATAGTAAATAGAATTTTAGGAAACTGCGAAAATATTTTGAACGGAAGAAAAAATTTTTTTCTGCTGAACCTCATCCTGTATCCCATCAATGGCAAAAAATTAAGTGCGGGAAACTCATTTTTCAACAAATAAAATGTAACTCCTTCAGCTGCAATGAATACTTCGTAATTTTGATTTACTAATTCTTTTATAATTGGGATACACCTTGTTGCATGTCCAAGCCCCCACTCTAAAGGAGCAATTAAAATTCTGATTTTTTGGGTTGTATTGTTAAATTTTTTTCCGCTTTTCAAAACAATGCAATAATTAATTGTGAAAATAGTTTAATTTGGTACTTGATTATATGAAGAAAACACGTAACATTATCTTGATTTTTTTATTGGGCGCAACATTATTGTCAACCGGATGCAGTTCTTCAAAAAAAAGCGGCTGCGGATGTCCCAGTAAAAAAGGATTAGTAGGTTACTGAAACTTAATTATAAAGATGAACAAATCGAACCGGGATCTTCTGGTGTTGTTCAAAGAAGAATTGATGAGCCCCCAGGCAATTGAACATGAAGTAGAAATGCTTCATGAACTTCTATATGATGTTGAGCAGATTGACAATCTTGTTACAGCCCATGAAGTAATAAACTTCAATAGTTATAAGATCCAAAATCAATACCACATTATCCGCAATACAATTCGTAGAAAAGAGTTAAAACCTTTTATTTTTCTGAGTAACAAGAACTGATCGATGATTATTTTATTTAATGATTGAGAAGAGTAACTGGCTGCCATATTTTTTTTCTTTTCCTCATCTAAATCTCAAAAATTCATTGTTCTCAGTTCAGACAATTTTCTTTAATGCCTCTTTTAATTTTTCAAGCATTTCTTTAATCTCTTCTTTCTTGCAGGTGCCAACACTTAGCCTGTACCAGCTAGAATTTTTTGAAGCACCAAAAGCGTAGAAGGGAACAACAGCAAGTTTTGCTTCATTTAAAATGTATTCCGTTACATCTTTTTGTTCTGTCAAAATTTTATCACCTGCTTTTCTGCCGGTAAGGTTAATTTGAATGGTTAAATAAATTGCCGCCTGGGGCGCAATTGAATCTACGCTGAACCCTTCTGACTTTAATTTTTGAAACCCTTCATGAATAAGCCGCAACCTGTCTTCCAATTCTTTTTTGTACTGCACGAAATATGTATCGATCGCTTCAGTTTGTAAAAGATATTTTGCAGTTGCATGTTGCTCCGCCATTGGGCTCCATGCACCTACATGACTGTTTATCGCTTTCATTTTTACCAATACATGCTTTGGGCCAAGAGCCCATCCTACTCTAACTCCTGTAGCTGCAAAAGATTTGCTTATGCCATCAATGAAAATTGTATAATCTTTCATCTCAGGGCGTAAAGTAACTGGGTTATAATGTACAGAATCACCATAAGTTAACGCCCAGTACATCTGGTCATACATCACGTATAATTTTTTTTCATCCTCGCCCCGTTCCAGATTTTCCTGAAGAACCATATCGCAAATGTCTTCCAGTTCGTTCTTTTTAAATATAGTGCCGGTAGGATTTAAAGGAGAGCATAATGCAATTAGTACCGCCCCTTTTAAATGAGGTTTAATATCTTCTGCCAAAGGCATAAAATTATTTTCTGCAACCGCTTCTATAACTACATGTTGTCCTTCTACAAAATGCACATAGTGATTATTGTTCCAACTGGGAACGGAATAGATCACTTTATCTTCTTTATCTACCAGCGCACGGTATAATGCATAAATGAGTGGACGGCCACCAGCGGCAATTAATATTTCGTTGGCATCATAATCCAGTCCCTCTCTATCGCTAATAAATTTTGAAACCGATTCCCTCAAAGCAAGAATGCCTTCTGCCGGCGGATAGGTAGTGTGATGATTTTTGTAGGCCTCAATTATTTCATCTTCAAACTTTTTTGGTATCGGAAAAATTGAAGAATCAAAATCACCGATGGTGAAGTTGTAAATTTTTTCTCCCTTATTTATTTTCTCTTTTATGTCTGCGCCCAGGCGCACGATCTCTGAACCAATTAATGTTTCAGCAAGATGGCTTAATCTTCCGAAAGCCTTTTTTATAGCGGATTGTATATTGATAATTTTATTTTTAGAAAGCAAATGTAATACTTATAAATTTTTCAGAAATTCTTCAATGCCTTCCACAATTTTTTTTGCAACAGCTTTCTGAAATGCAGGTTCCAAAATTCTTTTCTCATCTTCTTTATTACTCAGGAATGCTACTTCCACAAGGCAATTGGGATAATCAGTAGGACCGCTTAATGAAAAATTAAATGAGCCAATATTTCCATACTCTTTTAAATTAAGTTCAAGTATGTGGTGCAAAATGGCAACACTTAAAGGCCGAAAGCCAATGTAGCGATAATACGTGCTCACACCCTGTATGGAATCTATATCAGATGAATTAAGGTGAATGCTGATCAGCATATCAGGGCAGGCTTGGTTTAAAAATTCTATTCGTTCAGGCATACCTATTGTTGTATCCTTTTCCCTTGTCATGATAACATTCGCTTTCTTTTTTACTAGGGCAGTCCGTAATTCTTTTGCGATTATAAGAGTGTATTCTTTTTCAAGTACTTTACTTACTGCTCCATCTGCGCCATGATTATCTCCGCCATGTCCTGCATCAACAGCTATGGTTAAATATTTAAGTTCGGGTTTTTCAGGTTGCCGTTTTATGCGAATAATGAGCTTGTTTCCTTCATAATAAATCCTGTGGCCCCAGTGTTGTGTATGTTTCAGGTCAATATTAACCCTCATCACATCTTCTTCCGTTTGCTCATAATATGCATTCTTTATTTCTTTTGATGTATTAAGCTGTGTTATCCAGTTGGTGTTACTTTCAGCCCCAAAAATTTCTACCACTAATCTTGAGGGATCAATTTGCTGGATACTTGAATAAGGTAATTTCTCATTCAAAGAAATAGCTACATAATCGTAAAGGCTGTCTCCATAAACCTTCCAGCTTCCTGTTAAATGATTTACAATGTCGTTAACGGAGTTTACAATATTTTTTTTATCTATGTATGCAGCACGATATTTTGATAACTGAACTTTGTATTTTGTTTTAAAACTATCAACAACTTTTAGTAAAATATTGCTGTCGAGAAAAGTCATCTTGGCGCCGCCAAGCCTGTCATCACCAATGCCATATTCCAGGAAGGGAAGCTGCCCGGAAGTACGTCCATAAAAAAATGACTGTGAATTTTGAGCGGAGGAATTAAGAAATGTAAAAATGCAAAGAGAAAGGAAAAGTTTTTTCATAAAAGAATTTAAATGGATTTTTTTAATCGGGTAGGCACAATAAATATTTTTTTAAAATACCCAAAGTATAAATGTGCCAGTGAAGTTTATCTTACATTGAATGATACAATGTCATTTTAAAACAGATAAATCAAATTCAAATCCTTTTAATACTTTTTCTCCCGAAAGTTTTTTATTAAAACCTTTTATTTCTTTTATGGTACCATTGGCTTTATAAATCCAGGAAGTTCCATTTTGAGGATCAATAAGCCAGGCAAGCTGTACGCCATTTTTTATCCATTTATCCATTTTAGTTTTTGCCGGTTTAAGTCTATCAGATGGTGACATTAGTTCAATAATAAAATCGGGCGCTATGTATGTAAATTTTTTTCTTTCCGACGGGGCAATCTTTTTCCATCTTTCATTGCTTATCCATGCTGCATCGGGATTACGCATTGAAGTGTCGGGTAAAAAAAATCCTGCAGAGGAATCAAATACTATCCCATGTTTTGATTTTCTATTCCATAATTCTAATTCAAAACTGATTTGAAGATTTTTTGCTGATGAATCATTTCCTGCTGGTGCCATAATTAATATTTGATGGGTTTCATCTCTTTCAATTTTTACATTTTTGTTTTGTGCGCAAAAATTAAAAAATTCTTCATCACTCATATTATCAAGCAACGGATATTCAAGATCTAAATTATAATCATTTGTTACAATCTTTGCCATAAAATCCTTTTACCAAATTTACTCATTTTTACGCTGCCTGCAATTCTTCCCAATATTCAGCAGCTCTTCTTGTATGCGGAATTACTATGGTGCCTCCAACAATATTTGCTACAGCAAAAATTTCATACATCTGTTCTGTGGTTACACCAAGCTCAAACGATTTTCCCAAATGATATTTTATACAATCATCACAGCGCAGCACCATGCTGGCAACAAGCCCCAGCATTTCTTTTGTTTTTTTATCAATGGCGCCATCTTCATATGTATTGGTATCAAGGTTCCAAAGGCGTTTCATCACAAGATTATTTTTACTTAAAATAACCTCGTTCATTTTTTCGCGGTAGTCATTAAATTCATTTACTAATGGGCTCATAATTATAAATTGAAAAATTAAAAATATTTAATAGAAATTCATCACTTCTTCTTCTCCATATACCGGATGACAGCAAGCCTTATATCAGACTTTGAATTTTTGAGAGAAGTTTCTGCCGGATACATTTTCACAATATCAGGATTATTCTTATTTAAAAAATCAAGATTTGCTTCTTTGCCGGAGAACAAAAAATCTGTGATAGCAACCCGGTATATTTTGTTAGGTTCAATTGGGTTGCCTTTTAGTGACCAAACATTTGTAGTAGCATCAAATTCAACAGGGTGATAAATTAAAAAACCACCTATGCCGATATTTTTTCTGCCGGCATTCAATGTTTCTATCAACAGTGTTCCTTTCATATCCGCTTCCTGTATACCTCCGCCAAACGGCAGGCTTCTTATAATATCATATTGTGTTATTGGAGGTGGTAAAAAATCATCAATTCTTATCGACCCCGAATTCATAATCGCTACATCAGCCTTTGGGCAAGCATCTGTCATTGCTTCAACAATTAACTTGGAAAGATTAGTGAACTTCCTTCTTATTTCACTCTCTCGGCCATCCAATGTTTCACCGGTTGCCATAACAACTTTATTTGCATCAAAGCCCAGAGAGCCATAATTGTCGTTGGCGATCTTTGTCCATTTACCAA
>JBKJSX010000133.1:0-4214 GCA_046594375.1 Chitinophagaceae bacterium | reverse complement strand
AAATTATTTTCAACCGGCTGGCCTGATGTATGATGTTTCATTGCCGTCATAAAACTCCCCACTGCCAAAGCCACCACGATAAACAATGTTATCCACTCCAGCCACTGAAATAATTTTTTTTGTTTTCGTATCCAATTGATGCCAACAAGAGATATGCGAACGTAGATCATCTCTGTTAATAAAGAGCCGAGGGAAAAGTATATCGCATTTTTAATTCCTTCTTCCACACTTATCTTCATTGCAAGTACGTTAAGCGTACCCAGTGGTAAGGAGCCAAGAAAGCTTACCATCATTCCCCAAAAAAAAACCCGAGCAAGTTTCATATCGAAAATCTAAATTAGCTTTTCTTAGCTAAAACAGATAGTGAAATTTTTACGGTATTACCAAGTACAGCGCTGTTGCCTCCTACTCCATAATCCAAACGGTTTATGGTAAATCCGCCAACAAATAAATAATCGGCTCCTTTCTCCGTTGCAGAAAAAGGAAATTCAATTGGTTTTGTAACGCCATGCATGGTAAGTGTCCCGGTAAAATAATACCAGCCCGCTGCAGTCTTATTTGTACGGTCAACTTTTATAGATTTAATTTCAATTATGGGATATGTATCGGCATCAAAATACTTTTTTTTCTTAAGGTCAGTATCCCTCATCTTATTATCCGTATCGATGGTTTTTACACTGGCAGTAACATCAAAATTACTGGCTGAAATATTTGAAGGAATGAAACTTATATTGCCGGAGAGCCCTGAAAGATCACCCCCGGTCTCGATACCAAAATTCTTAATTACAAAATGGACCTTGCTTCCTGCGTCTGCAGGTTTATATTTTTGTGATATTGCTGTAAGAGAAAATATCAAAAATGAAAAACACAATAGTGAACGGGACATAGCTTTAATTTAAAGATGATACAAGTTGGATTTTAGTTGTCAGATAAATTTATCCGCTTCCTTCATTATCCTGTAATGTTTTTTTGTTGCGGTCAAAAATTTTAATCCTTTCATCAGCGGCCAATATTTAACTCCCTGCTTATAATTAAACCTGCTTATTTTATAAAGCGCTTTCCAATGCTTTAATATTTCTTTGTAGGCGCCGATCAAAGTATACCCTGTATCATAAAAATGATTAGGCTCAGCGCCGCATCCATTGTATTCCAGGATAGAAAAATTCTTTTCCTGTTTCAGGTCTTCAACAGATGCACACAAAATATCATAGCGTCCATAAAAAAAATCATTTAGTTTAATACTAATCTTATCAAAGATGCTTACCAGCCTGTCATCAATTTCTTTTTGTAAATTAATAAATTGAGCACCACGATTGTGGTTTGCTGCATAACTTAACATATATTTTTCACCGTGGTGTAAAATGGTATTAAAGTTTGCACCATGCTTAATTTGTAATTCTGCTTCTCTGTTATACGCTTTTGGATGCTGCTGTATTAATTGCTGAATTGTTTGTTTTCCATCCCCAATCAACTGCAAAGGAATTTTATGAAGAAAGCCAGTAACAATCCCTTTCGGCTCGTTTGGCATGCGATAATAAAACACACTCACTTCCATCGGGAATATTATCATTTCCTGTACAATATATTCAGCAGGAACTTTAGCGTGGTAATTCTTTAGTTGTTCTTCAGTATCTATCTTCCTGAATAATATTCCCTGCCCTCCTACTTCAGGTTTTACAATTAAGGGAAAATAAATTTTGTATTCATGCAGCTTTTTTTTTACAACCTCAAAATCACTTGCAGGCAATACATTAAATGTGGCAGGCGCAAATTCCTGGGGCAACAGGTCATGCATTTCCTGCTTTGGTTCTCCTTCCATACCGCCAAAAGTTAGTTTAGGATTGCTGGGTGTAAAAAACCAAACCGAACCCGAGCGAATAATATACCACAGCCATACAGGGGATATAGGGGCATATAATATTTTAAATGGCCAACGCTCCCAATCAACTATACGTTTATAAAATTGCTTCAACTTATGTTTCTTACTGGCAGTAAAAATAAGTTTTAAAAATTGGTAAGGTTTTATTCCAGCCTTGTTGTTAAATAACTTAATAAAGCATCACTTTCAAAATAAAATGTATCTATTATAAAAATATCATTTACTAACCTTTTATTTATTCTGCTTTATGAAAAAAAAATCGAATCTTATTCTTTATTACAAAATTGTTTCCTGTAATTTTAGCCAAAACATTTTCAATGAAAAAAATATTGTTTGCATGTTTTATCCTTTCCCTGGGGTTACAAACGTATGCATATAACCCAGGTAATTCCAGGGCAAGTATGTATTCAACACCGCAAAATGAAAATGCGATTTCACTGCAGGAATTTTTGAATCTTACTCCTAAAAAATACCAGCAACTTACCGGTAAGAGAATGACCTGGAAACAAAAGCTCGCTTTTTACATGTTGAAAGGAAAATTAAAAAAACAGTTATCTGATAATAAAAATCCACACTCCACCGATATTGGATTATTGTCGCTGATTTTCGGCGGGAGTGCATTTGTTTTGGCAATTATTCCTTATGTAGGATTAGTAAGCATTCCTTTAGCCATTGCTGCAATAATACTTGGTATAATCGGACTTGGAAGAAAAAAAGGTGATACAAAATCTATTATAGGTCTTGTTCTGGGATCTGTATTTTTATTGTTGCTACTTGTATTAATAGCAGCATTTTCATCCGGATGGTATTAATAAATTAAATTAGGAAAATGCAAGTACCTACGATGGCCGAAATGATGGCGAAAAATGAAACTCCTGAAGTTTTGTTTTGGGTTGGCTGTGCAGGAAGCTTTGACCAGAGAGCACAAAAAATTACAAAGGCATTCGCAACAATTTTGCATAAGGTTGGAATAAAATATGCCATTCTTGGTAAAGAAGAAATGTGTACCGGCGACCCTGCAAGGCGGGCAGGAAATGAATTCATGTTCCAGATGATGGCTTATCAAAACATACAAATGCTGGATGGTTATGGAATAAAAAAAATTGTAACTGCATGCCCGCATTGTTTTAATATTTTAAAGAATGAATATCCCGAATTAGGCGGCAATTACGAAGTGATACATCATGCCACTTTTTTACAGCAACTGATTGATGATGGTAAAATAAAGATGAATGAAAACGGATCTTTCAAAGGAAAAAAAATTACTTACCATGATAGTTGTTATTTAGGCAGAGCCAATAATATTTATGATGCACCACGAAAAGTATTGGAAGCCCTTGACGTAGAATTGGTGGAGATGAAACGATGCCGCAGCAACGGTTTATGTTGTGGAGCCGGAGGTGCACAAATGTTTAAAGAAGAAGAAAAAGGCGATACAAGAATTAGTACAGTAAGAACAAAAGAAGCAATTGAAACCGGTGCTTCGATCATTGCTGCTAATTGCCCGTTCTGCATGACCATGTTATCGGATGGCGTAAAAACAAATGAAAAAGAGAATGAAGTAAAAGTGTTGGACATTGCAGAGATGATAGCTGCTTCGATGGTGTGAGTTCAACATATTATCTTTGCAATATGAACCTACATTTCCAGGATCTTATTCCCGAAGACTTTAATGATAACTCCCGTGTTTGGATATATCAATCCAACAGAATTTTTACTTTAAGCGAAGTATTGGAAATTGAAGAGTTACTCGAAAATTTTACTAAAAGCTGGCTTAGCCATGGCGCTCAAGTAACAGGCTATTCAAATTTATTTTTCGGGCAATTTATTGTTTTAATGGTGGATGAAACAGCAGCGGGAGTGAGTGGTTGCAGCACAGATTCTTCAGTACGGCTAATAAAAAATATTGAGCATGATTACAACGTAAATTTATTCGAAAGGCAAACTTTGGCTTTTGTTGTAAAAGAAAGAATACAATTGCTTCCGATGGAGCAATTAACTTATGCAATTGAAAATAATTTCATCAACTCCGAAACATTATATTTTAATAATACTGTCGAAACCAAACAGGAATTATTAAACCGTTGGATAGTTCCTGTAAAAGAAAGCTGGCTGGCTAAAAGATTTTCATTCGCCTGATCATTTAGTTAAGTAAATAATTTTTTTTAAATCAATGGGTATCAGCTTGCTGCCTTTCTGTCACCAAATTTTTTATTTGCTATCTTTGCTATCCAAATTTTTTCTATTAAATGTTTGAGTTAACGCAGGATAAAGTTCATGATGAGAAAAGGCAGGGCGAAGTATTTGCACCTTTATTTGTTGCGGAACCTTTTCA
>JBKJSX010000007.1:0-6425 GCA_046594375.1 Chitinophagaceae bacterium | reverse complement strand
TTTGGCAGTTCTCCGGAATGGAAAAGTTTAATTGCAATGCCTGAATATGAAAGTAAGGTTTCTGTATCTCATATTGATGCTGTTTTAATGCACCCCACTGATTATTCGGATATTTAGTTTTGTGGAAAAAATGCTGTTATAAACCTTTTTAGGTTTTAAAGAGTGGGGGAGTGAGCATTGTAATAGTTCAGAAAAAGTACAACATCTTTTTCTTTTTTAAAATCAATATTATTTTCTTTGATCCATGCATCATATGCAGATGATGATGGCAGATAAAAGAGAACACCTTCTTTGTTGAACTTTTTGATACGTTCAACCTTTTCATTCGACTTAATGAAATAATAGATCAGGTCAGAAAAAAAATACCTTTTTAATGTATGAAACATGGAATCCGCTGAGGAAACATTACGTTTTGTATATTTCAATAATTGATATTTACCCGAATTTAAAACCTGAACAAAATCATCTACCTGCTTTTTATTCAGTAATAAATTGGGAACCTGGCTTATAAATACAGTAGAATCAGTTAATGTTGGAAAAATTATTTTAGCTATAAAATTGTCAGTCAGAATCAATTCTTCTGAATTTTTTAAAAAGTGTAATTCGCCGGAAGCAAGATTAATACGAACGGGCAGGGTGCCAACGTAGCCTGTATTGCTATATAAAAGAGCAGGTAGCCATTCATCTTTCCAAAAACGGCTTCCTTTAATTCTATCATAACTAATTTTATTTTCATTTTCTACTCCATCAATTTTTACTTCTTCAACGGCTCTTACAAATTTCGCTTCAGCCAAATTGGCAATATTTCCAAATTCATCATTCCTTACTGTTTGTGCAGATATTGAGGATGATAAACAAAATAGAAAAGGTAAAATAAATTTATATAACCTCATCATAAGCTAATCTACTGTTATTTCAATCCTTTGCCAAATATGTTTTATGAAGATTTCTTCTTAGATTTTATTTAAAAATCATTGACCGTTTAAACTTTCGCTGAAGCTTACTGACTGGGTAAAATGGTAATAAATTTTTCGATTGTGATCTATTGCCGGTATCCACATGGGAGAACCTGTAACCGCTTTTACTGCAATTTTATCAAACTCGGGGTGTAACGGAATGGGAACTTCAACATTTATAATATGTCCTTCTTCATTTATTGTAGCATCGATAACGAGTGATGCCAGGTGCCCGGTTAATTCATAATTTGAAGGAAAATATAATTTGGACCAAACATATTTATTCCATGCCTTTTCTCCGCCGGGAAATTGTGCATCCCGATCTTTAGAAGATGTATCTGTTTGAGCAATTCCATTCTCATCAAAATATTTTCTATTTTTTAAACTATCATGGTCATACAATTCCTGCGAACTTAGTTTGCCATTTTTATGGAAGTATTGCCAATTACCCTGTTTTTTAAATTCAACAAACTTGCCTGCAGATGAAGGTTGCCCATTATCAAACCAGGCGATCTCTACTCCATTTCCACTATTATCCATTTTTAAAGAATCACTCATTGTTCCATCTTTATACCAGCTTAATGAAATGTTTATTGGGTTACCATCTTTATAATTTAATGAGTCTTTTAAAGAATGATCAGAATAATAGATAAGCCAAAGTCCTTCCCGTTTATTATTTATATACTTACCAATACTTTTCCTAATGGTATTTGGATAAAAAAAATAAAAAGTTCCGTTTTTAATTTATCTTTCATGATCACTATACAACCCCGCCATTTGCAGAACACGGGGGGATATAAAATATCTTGTTTCGTACCATCCGGAATCTGTTTGCTTTATAACAGAACGAAATCTTGCTCTTTCTGCAAATGCTTCCTTCATATTATAATCATAAAATCTTTCCATCGTTTTTTGAGAAAACGAAATGGAATAAGTAAACAGCATTATCAGGAGCAGGAGTAGTTTAGCAACTGGCATAAGCAATGGAATTTTAGGATATTGAACGTATGTGTATTACGCTGTAAATTAAAGCTTAATTTGGCACATTCCTATTTGTTCCTCAGGCAAAAAATTGTTTAAACCATCACCCAGGTCTTCAGCGATCAATTATTTATCGAGCCAAAGTCACTAGCATCTTTCATTACATTAGCTCCAGTTGTTTCGCAAGCCTTGCGCACACAATTCTTACCATATTTATTTTTAAAATCTACAGTCTTGTTCAGTTAATACTGCTGAATATGGTTATCAAATAATGATATTGCAAATGCCATGTAGAATTTTATGATAGTGACCGTGACTGCACAGCAGCAAAAAGCAGGAACCAATGCTGAGAGGTAAATAAAGATGAATGATAATTACTCTTTTTTCTTCTTCCACTTTTTAAAATCAAGATAATCCAGGTAATAAATAATCTTCAGAGATAAATTATTATTATGCGGTTCTGAGACTGTATTACTGAAATTTTTGAAATAGCTATAGCGGGTATCAGAATTGAATAGAAAATCCTGATCTTTAAAAACCACGTTTACAAAACTACCGGGTGCAAATTGCAGTGTGTAAACTGCATCAATATTAAAAATATTAAAATTTTGATTATTAGCAGTTACACCGGTATGTTTGGTAGGTGAAAGGTTTCCATCGTTATTTAAATCATACAATTGTTTAATTTTTACCTTACTCCAATAATGCCTGAGTCGGATGGTGATACCTGATTTATTATTGAAATTATATTTGGCTGACAATATGTTGTCAACAGTTTTAATATCCCTTCTTGAAAAAAGAATATCCTTAAATATGGTGTTTCCGTTTGCATCATAAACCAAATTGCCTGAAGCATCCCTCAAATTGTATATATCATAAAAGCCGGCATCATTTTTTGCGGGGTTGTAGGAGATACGTTGGCTGAGCGAAAACTTGTCGCTAAACCTGTACATATGAGAAAAACTTAGATTGTGATTAGGACTATTAAATAAACTTCTTAATCCCAGAAAATACTCCAACCCTAATGAATATTTTTTGGCCTCATTGCTTTCAAATCCAAAGGCGGTCTGTATTCTGCGAGGTGTTCTAAATGAATACCCGATGAGCCGTGGTTCATAAAAATCATTCCCTTTACTACCATATCCTAAAAACATAAACACACCCCACAAATTTTTGAATTGTATGTTCCCATTAACATTTGTATTAAAACCTTTAAATTTATTATTTATTTTTTGTGACGGTAATGGTTTATATAAGGTGCTATAGCCCGCATTATAATTAATTCGTATGCGGTTAAACCAACTCGTAGGTTTTATCCATTTATAACTTGTACCAAAAAAAAGATCTTTATAATTATTGTTATTTAAAAAACCCAGATCGTTTATTTCATATTTATCATCTGCAATTTCCTCACCCACTCGGAAATTCCATCTACCCCCCGTTTTGCCAAAACCAAAACTATGTGAATACCCCAGCGAGGGCTTACCTGCGGATTTACTTAATTTACTTAAAGCAAATTTGCCATTGAAATTGTAAGTATTTTTTTTATTATTAATATCAAAAAGAGCGGCACTCACATTAGCATCATAATCTAAACCATTACGTAATACATTTGTGTTGATGAAAGATATTGAAGAATTATTTTTTAATGTTTGATCTAACACGATAATATTATAGTTTGTTAGTGGGCTGGTTTCTATTTTACGAATTTGCTTATTATTGTTTTCAATTTCTGCATACATTGGCCTGGTTACGGCATTAAAAAATCCTATCCCTAAACCAGTTTTGGTTCTTCCTGAAACCTTTGTTGCATTAATCAATTTAGATTCCCGGGGATTTTTAATTACCTTTTCATTTCCACCTATTTGGCTATACACTTCTGCATAATGAAGGGGTGTTCCTCCGATCCTTCTTGAATAAAAAAGATTTCCTTTATTAAACAATTCAGTCCCTTCTGTAAAAAAAGCCCTGTTTTCGTTGTATTGTACTTCAAATGGCGAAAGATTTAATACCTGGTTATCACTTTGTACCTGTCCAAAATCAGGGACTAAGGTCATATCAAGGGTAAAGCTCTCATTAATGCCATATTTTACATCCATTCCGCCATTTACAGCCGTTGTCCATGGCTTTGGATTCAATTTATAGTGATTTATATAAGTTGAGAAATATGGCGAAAATGAAAGCCGAACCGGAGCATCAATTTTACCAATATTAGTCCATTGCCCTTCCTGGTTAATAAAGCCATTAACATTAGGATCTATCGGGTTCCAGGTATATTGTTGCCCGGTTTTACTTCTCCTTCTTACAAGATTTAATCCCCATGTTTGATTTTCTTTACTTACAAATCGTAATGCAGAATAAGGAATGCGCATTTCAAACGACCAACCATCAGCGTGAATTTTTGCTTCGCTGTGCCAAACTGCATTCCATGAAACATCTTCATCTATTGGTGAATACTTAATATCAAATTGTTCACCATAAGGTGTTACAAAAAAACCTAAAGCATTTATTTTATCATTATAAGTATCCAGAACTATACCTGCAAAATCATTTACTCCAGCCTTATCTCTGCCGACCAATTCTTTAGAAATATTTTCTTTTGTTTGCTCATGACAATATCCGCCTACGTAAATTGAAGTATTATCATATAATAAATACACCTCAGTTCGGTTAATATTTGCCTCCATCTTGCCTGCATCAGGCCTTTGTTCAACAAAATTTGTTGCAGGCAATGCTTCCTTCCAAGCTGCCTCATCCATATTCCCATCAATTTTTATAGTTGTTGTCGCTCTTTTTGCAGGTAGCTCTTTAATTTGGGGTTGAGAGAAAATGTATTCATTAACGAGTAAATTAAACAGCAAGATAATGGCAATACGCATTGTCAATAATTTAATACGAAGATAAACGTACATCATTACCTAAATGTTACCGTTTATGTAAAAAATAAAAATGTTGAGGGAAAAAATGCTCCTAAAAGTGGCGTGAGAAATTATTCTCTTGATCCTGCGTATAATTCATACTCAAGCAACCTGCAATCAATCTTACTGGTATAAAATTCGATCTTTCTTTTAGGCTTTAATCCAATTTTTTTTGCCAAAGTAAGATTGCCTGTGAAAACATAACCCGTATAACCTTTGCATTTTTTCTTTAAAAAATCTCCGATGGCAGCATAGGTTTCTTCTAACTCTGTTTCTTCGCCCATACGTTCACCATATTCAGGATTTAAGAAAACAATTCCATTTTCATTTTCGGGTATAGACGTTTCTGTAAAATCACACAGTGAAAATTCAATGTAATTTAATACACCCGCTGCTCCTGCATTTATTTTGGAAATATTTATCGCATCCTCACTTATATCAGTTGCTATTATTTTTAATTCCGGGAGCTCAATTATTTTTTCATCCAATGCCGCTCTTTCTTTTTCAAAAAATACGTCATCAAAATCTTTCACATGCATAAATGCATAGTTGTCTCTATACAAGCCGGGGCGGCGATCGGTAGCAATTAAAGTTGCTTCAATCGCAAGGGTTGCAGAGCCGCACATTGGATTAATAAAAGTAGAACGGCGATCCCATTTTGTGGCAAGAATGGTTGCTGCAGCCAGGGACTCCAGCATAGGTGCTCTTCCCGGAATTTTTCTATATCCGTGTTTAGAAAGTGTTTGGCCTGACGTATCAATGAATATTTCAGCAATTTCATCCCGCCAAAAAAGATGTATCACTGCACCTTCTAAAGTGGAGCCGGAGTTTGGCCTGCCTCCAGTTTTGTTTCGCATCCTGTCTGCAATGGCATCCTTCACTTTCACATTTGCAAAAAGTGAATTGTTTATGGTTGGATGTGTTACATTGCTCGTTACTGAAAAATAGCCATCGTTAGTTAATATTTTCTCCCAGGGAATTTGAAATAATTCCCGGTAGATATCGTCAGGACTATCAGAATGAAACTCTTTTAAAGAATACAAAACCTGGCTGGCACAACGAAGATTTAAATTAAGGAGAATACAATCATTTAATGTTCCCAGTAACTCAATACCGGTTTGAAAAGTTCGAACAGGTTTGAAACCCAATTCAATAATTTCTTTTTCAAGATAAGGTGATAACCTTTTACTGCATGTTATAATTATTCTTTTTGATGAAGTTGAAAGGTTAGTTAATTCCATTTACCTGCATTTCTTTATTTATTTTAAGCACCAATCCCTGCAAAACTTTTCCGGGGCCAACTTCTGTAAATTGTGTTGCACCACCGGCTATCATTGCCTGCACACTTTGTGTCCAACGCACAGCACCCGTTAATTGCTGCATTAAATTTTGTTTTATTTCTGACGAAGTGGTTACTGCACTGGCAACAACATTTTGATAAACAGGGCAAAGTGGTTCATTAAAATTTGCGGCATTTATTGCAGATGCTAATTCTTGCTTTGCAGGCTCCATCAATGGAGAATGAAATGCGCCACCAACAGGTAAAACCAATGCACGCTTTCCACCAGCT
>JBKJSX010000150.1:0-7524 GCA_046594375.1 Chitinophagaceae bacterium | reverse complement strand
CCGATAATAACGCAAGGTATAAAGTTGCATATTTAAAAAATGCACTGGACCATCCTTCTCTTGACCTTGAAATAAAACAAAATATAGAATCACTGATTGAAAAGTTACAAGCTGATGGTCACGAAGTAAAAGGAGTTGATTTTGAATTGTTGGATCATATTGTTCCTGCCTATTATGTTTTGGCAACAGCTGAAGCCTCCAGCAACCTTTCGCGTTATGATGGCGTTCGTTATGGCTATAGAGATGCATTGGGTATGGACCTTACAGAGATGTATACCAAAACCCGTACAAAGGGCTTTGGAAAAGAAGTGAAGCGCAGGATAATGTTGGGCACATTTGTACTAAGCGCTGGTTATTATGACGCTTATTTTACTAAAGCCCAGCAGGTAAGAAGGCTTTTGGTAAACCAAACAGAAAAAATTTTTAAAGATTTTGATGCTATTCTTATACCAACAGTGCCTGCCACTGCGTTTAATATAGGTGCAATGGAAAAAGATCCGGTAGCAACGTACCTGGCTGATATATATACAGTATTTGCTAATCTTACAGGAATTCCGGCTATATCTTTACCATTATTTAAACATAGTAATAACATGCCTTTCGGGGTACAGATTATGTCAGATAAATTCAATGAAGTATCTTTACTCCAGCTATCTAAAAGAATATTGAAAGATCATAAAACAGCATGAAGAAAATTATATTCATATCGTTTTTACTTTTTGTATTTAAGTTCAATGCTTCTGCAAAAACTTTTGGGGATAAGCATCTATTGCAACAGCACCCTGTTGATACAATAGTAAAATCTGTTGCCCCTGAAGATGATGCGATTGATGAGATTTTAAAATCCAGAGAACTTCCCAAGAAAGAAAAAATCAAATACCTAAGCCAGGAAACAAAATATGGATTTAAGAATCTCTTCAAAAACTTTTCTTATAATTCTACTATGCCTTATTCTTCGCAGGTAAATCCTTACGCTGAAACTTACATGCAGGACTATTTGCAGGCACATGGAACCTATCTTCAAAAATTGAAAAACTCTGCCACATTAAAATTTAATTTTATTGATAACATTTTTGCAGGTTACGGATTGCCGAAGGAACTAAAATATCTTGCCGTAATTGAAAGCGATCTTAACGCAAATGCAATGTCGTGGGTGGGAGCCCGCGGCCCTTGGCAGTTCATGAGCTATACCGCAAAGGATTATGGCTTACAGGTTAATGGCTTTACTGATGAAAGAACAGATTATTACAAAAGCACAAATGCTGCCGCAAGATATTTGCTCACTTTATACAAGGATCTAAAAGATTGGTTGCTGGTAATTGCAGCGTACAATGGCGGGCCGGGGAGAGTTTACAGTGCCATCAGGCAAAGCGGGTCGAAAAATTTTTGGGCTTTGCAATATTATCTGCCTGAAGAATCCCGCAACCATGTAAAGAAATTTATCGCCACACATTACATTATGGAATCGGCTGATAACAAAAACTACGGCAATACTGATTATGGTACACTAAAAGCCGCTAATATTTTCAAATCAACATTGTCTCAGCAAGATGCTGATAATACAGAAGTACTGAATGTTTGAGGAAAATATAATTCAGTGATCATTGCAACAAATCTGTCAATGGACATTATAGAATTTAACCGTTTAAATCCCGGGTTTGATATGGTTATGTCTTCCGGTGAGCCATTTGATCTTAGATTAACTTCTGATAAAATGGATCTATTTGTAGCCAATAGATATCCCATTCTTAATGAATGCGTGCATGTTTTATTGAACAATCTGAATACCCAAACCAAGACGGTTTATCCTGATCAGAAAAAATTTAAGAAGAAAAAATAATTACTCCAGCACTTCTTTCATTGCTTTAATTTTTACCAAACATTCTTCATATTCCATTTCTGCTTCACTGTAAAAAGTAATTGCCGAGCCGGCCTGCATACTCACATATTTATTTGTTGAATTATAGAGCAGACTTCTGATTACAACATTAAAATCAAAATCGCCTTTTGATGTTAAGTAGCCCACAGCCCCTGAAAATATACCGCGTTTTGTTTTTTCGTGCTCCTCTATCAAACGCATCACATTCTTTTTAGGAACACCCGTCATTGATCCCATGGGGAAAGTAGCTCTCAAAATATCTGCGAGGGTGGCTTTCTCATCAAGTATCCCGGCAATGGTTGATATCATTTGATGAACCTGCGGAAAGGTATACAACCCAAAAAGCTCGTCTACTTTTACAGAGCCTTCAGCACAAACTTTACTAAGATCATTGCGTACAAGATCAACTACCATAACATTCTCCGAGATCTCTTTTTTATTGATAGAAAGATCTTTCTTATTTCTTTCATCTTCTGTTGCGTTTTCTAAATTTCTTTTTGACGTACCTTTTATTGGCTGCGAAAATATTTTATCACCAATCTTCTTTAAATATCTTTCAGGGCTTGAGCAAAGCAAGAATTTATCATGTAGTTTATAAAATCCAGCAAATGGGTTTGGAGAAAGCTGGCTAAGTTTTAAATAAATTTCCAATGGGTCGATCTCGCAATTCTCTGCATAAAATTCCTGACAAAAATTTATTTCATAACAATCCCCACGAAGAATCCTTTCCTGAATCTTCTTTACCGTTTCAATATATTCCTCTTTTGAAAACCTATTTTTAATTACAGGAATTGATTTTTGAATTTTTTTATTTTCAGTTGCAGAAAGAATATTTTGATAAATTATATTCGGATCACCTTCTACCATCCCAATATCAAGGCTATCTTTTTTTAAATTCAAAATAATTTTAGGAATAAAAAAGAAGAGGTCAGGGAACTGAATGCCATCAAAGTTTTGGGAAGATAAATTCTCCACTTCGTTTTTAAGATCGTAAGCAAGATGCCCGAATATCCAATCATTCTCTTCCTGAACAAAATCCTGTAATTCATTAAAAGCATTGCCCGGCATTGGTTGCAGCGTTTTAATTGAACCTGCTGCCAATAAACATTCAAACTGGGGGGTGGAGAAATTATATTGATTATTATCAAGCAAACAAAAAATGTTGAACTGGTTTGCCCAATTCAACATTTTATATTTTATCCCGTTAAAATTCACTACCGGGTAAGATGTAAACTTTCTATTCACTTTCAGCAATCAGTTTTTTATCCGGTCAAAGATGGTAAAGGCTGAAACAAATAATGATTTGCCGAAATAGAGTAAGCTCTAAAAATCCTCCTCATCTTCATCATCACCTGAACCTTCATTAAAAAGATCGAGCGTTTTAAAATCATCATCCAACCCAAGATCATCATCATCGGCTTTTCCTTTTTTTGAAGGTCCTGCTTTAATCTTTGATTTTGGAATGTCAAACTCTTCAAAATCTGGATCGAAATCTTCATCTTCTGTTTTTTCCCAATCATCTTCTACATCATCTATATCATCGTCGTCATCATCACCTTTTCCTTTTTTTGCTGAAGCCTTTCCTTTTTTAACAGGTTTATCGATCTCAATATCTTCTTCATCATCCTCGTTTTCTGTGTCAGAATTTGAAGAACTCTTTTTAGAATTAATTTCGTCGTCTTCTGAAATAGCTTTTTTGGCTGAAGGTTTTTTATTATCAATTTTTGATTTCATGTGCAATGGGATTAATTATGTAAAATTTCTTCGAGTTTTTCAATTAGCCAAAAATATTTTAATATTTTTTTAATTTATAATAATAGTTTGCAAGCTGCAATCATGATGCCACAATGATCTGGTCGCTGCCGGGACCGTTTGAAATAAATTTTACAGGAATCTGCAAAGTTTCATTTAGGTAATTTATATAATCTTTCATTTTAGGTGGCAATTCTTCAAAACTTTTTACTGCTGTTATATCCGTTTGCCATCCTTCAAAAGTTTGATACATAGGTTCTATATTCAATCTCATCATCTGGAAAGGAATTTCATCAATTTCTTTACCATCTATACTATACTTATTGCACACCTGCAATGTCTCCAACGAATCTAAAACGTCTGCCTTAGTCATAATCAATTGTGTTACTCCATTTATCATGCAGGCAAATTTTAACGCCACAAGATCTATCCATCCGCAGCGGCGGGGCCTACCGGTTGTGCTTCCAAATTCGTTACCGATCTTTCTTAACTTCTCTCCCGTTTCATCATTCAATTCTGTAGTGAATGGCCCACTGCCAACTCTGGTACAATAAGCTTTGGTAACACCCAGTATTTCTTTTATTTTTTGCGGTGCAATCCCAAGTCCTGAACAAACGCCGGCTGAAATTGTATTGGACGAGGTTACAAAAGGAAAAGTTCCAAAATCAACATCCAGCATACTTCCCTGTGCGCCTTCTGCCAATACCTTTTTACCTTGCTTAATTTTATCGTTGATAAAATATTCTCCGTTAACAATCTGCAGGCTTTTCAAAAATTCAAGGCCTTCAAAAAATTCATCTTCCCACTCAGAGATATCTTCATTAAAAGAAAAATTTTCTAAAAGTTTTTGATGCTTTAATCTTAAACGAATGTATTGTGTTGTAAAACTTTTGTCAAGTATATCACCTACGCGTAAACCATTACGGCCCGTCTTATCCATATATGCCGGGCTTATCCCTTTTAAAGTAGAACCAATTTTTTCGTTACCCTTTGAGGCTTCACTGGCTTTATCAATTGCACGATGGGTAGGTAAAATTAAATGTGCACGCTGGCTGATGAAAAGATTTTTTCTATAATTAATCCCCCTGGCCGCAACTGAATCACATTCTTTTTTTAGAATTACAGGATCAAGCACTACACCATTGCCAATAAGGTTAATTTTATTTTCATGAAAAATACCGGAAGGGATCTGATGGAGAACAATTTTTTTTCCCTCTATATATAAAGTATGGCCTGCATTTGGTCCTCCCTGAAAGCGGGCGATAACATCATAGTTCTTTGCAAAATAATCTACAATTTTTCCTTTGCCCTCATCACCAAATTGTAAACCGAGAATAACATCAACCATTTGAGTAGTAAATTTTTCCCAATATCTACCGGGAGTGACTTTATTTGCGCAAAAATAAAATGAAAAAAAGTAAATGCAGTTTATATTTCTGCATTGTTTGAAAATGGTGGAGAAAGAAGAACTATATTACCGATTGTAAAAAGAAAAAACCACCGGTATCTATCAATGGCAATACAACTATTCTGTACATATCACTACGCCACTTTTAAAATACTCAATTTGCTAACACTAAACTTACGGGTAGCATATTCCATTGTAAGATGGAAACTTTTTACTTTTTGAGAAGGCAGCTCATACATTGCATCGGTGAGAATACTTTCGCAAATGCTGCGAAGACCACGGGCACCTAATTTATATTCCATGGCTTTTTCAACCATAAAATCATACACATCATTATCGATGATAAGTTCTATTCCTTCTATGTCAAACAATTTTACATATTGTTTAATAAGAGAATTTTTAGGCTCTGTTAATATGCTGCGAAGTGTTGTTGCGTCAAGAGGATTGAGATAAGTTACAACGGGCAACCTTCCAAGCAACTCGGGTATTAAACCAAATGATTTAAGATCCTGGGCATTCACAAATTGTAATAAATTTTTCCGTTGAAATTCCTGTTGATCTTTATTTACATTAAAACCAATCGCATTGGTATTTATCCTTCTTGCGATCAACCTGTCAACTCCATCGAATGCACCGCCACAAATAAACAGGATGTTGCTTGTATTTAATTTTACTAATTTTTGTTCCGGATGTTTTCTTCCACCCTGCGGTGGCACCAGTACATCTGTGCCTTCCAATAATTTAAGTAAACCCTGCTGAACACCTTCGCCGCTAACATCTCTTGTTATACTGGGATTATCACTTTTACGGGCAATCTTATCAATCTCATCAATATATACGATACCTTTTTCAGCAGCAGCAATATCAAAATTACATACCTGCAACAAACGGCTAAGAATACTTTCAACATCTTCACCAACATAACCGGCTTCTGTAAAAACGGTGGCATCAACAATCGCAAAAGGAACATTTAAAACCCTTGCAATAGTTTTGGCAAGTAATGTTTTTCCTGTACCAGTTTCTCCCACCATTACGATATTGCTCTTTTCAATCTCTACATCATTATCAATTTTTTGATTCATTCGTTTGTAATGATTGTAAACTGCAACGGCTAAAACTTTCTTTGCATCATCCTGGCCAATTACATAATCATCCAGGAATTTTTTTAATTCCATTGGCTTCTTAACTGAAAGCTTATAATTAGAAGTAACTGCAGATTTATCCGGCTGGTGAATCATTTCCTGTCCGATAATTTCCTGTGCATGCTCAACACAATTCTCACAAATATGTCCTTCCTGACCGGCAATAAGAATCTTTACCTCATCACGGTTTCTGCCGCAAAATGAACAATGTAAAGTTTGTTGTTTAGCCATTATTTAATGTTAAGTTAAAAGCTCAAGTAATTTCCCGTATACAAAGATAAACACCGATGGGGAACATCGGTGTTTAATTGACAATATTATTGTACTAAAAGTTGCTTAGAATTTATCCATTACGCCATCAATAATACCATAAGCCATGCTCTCTTTTGCATCCATCCAATAATCACGGTCAAAATCTTCCATCACTTTATCATACGTTTGACCACAATTATCTGCAAGAATTTTTGCCCCTAATTGTTTTGCTTTTAATATCTGGATCGCCATAATTTCAAGATCGGCACTTGTTCCCTGTCCGCCACCACTTGGCTGGTGTATCATAACTTCACCATGAGGATAAATAAATCTTTTCCCTTTCTCTCCCCCACTTAATAAGATACTTCCCATACTTGCCGCCATGCCCATGCATACTGTGCTTACCGGAGATGTGATCATTTTCATAGTATCATAAATTACCATACCACTTGTTATTATTCCTCCGGGAGAATTAATGTAGAAGGTGATCTCTTTACCCGGATCGGTAGCTTCTAAATATAAAAGACGGTTGGTAATATCCTTTGCACTTTTATCGTCAACAGCCCCCCATAAAAAAATTTTTCTTTGCTCAATAAATTTTTTATCGAACATCATTCCGCCCATCATTTTTTCCATTGGGTTTTCTGGAACGTCTTTGGGTTCTTCCTCTTCTTCCATTCTTATAAATTGCTTGTTATAAAAATTCATAATTAAGGCTTTAATTTTTTTTCTTTTTTTGAATTGATCAATAAAACTTCATCTACCAACCCATACTCTTTTGCTTCTGGAGCTGTCATCCAAAAATCACGATTGCAATCTTTGGCAACTTTTTCTATTGGTTGTCCTGTATGCATTGAAAGCACTTCATATAATTCCTGTTTTACTTTTCTTACCTCATTCACCGTTATCTCTACATCGCTTGCCTGGCCCATTGCGCCGGCACTTGGCTGATGCATCATTATACGTGCATGTTTTAATGAAGTACGTTTACCCGGAGCACCGGCAGCCATTAAAACAGCGGCCATACTTGCTGCCATTCCTGTACAGATAGTGGCAATATCGGGGCTTACAAATTGCATTGTATCATACAA
>JBKJSX010000196.1:0-3833 GCA_046594375.1 Chitinophagaceae bacterium | reverse complement strand
TTTTCCAATGCAAAATATTTACACAAGATGGCGGCAACTATTGTTACTATTTCTGATATTATTCCTACACATGAAAGCATGAGTGCAGAGCAACGTGAACGTTCATTAGAGACAATGTATAAGCTGGCGTTGGAAAGTGTGGTGGAGATTAATGCTGAATTATACGTTTAGTTTTTTACTCAGCATTAAAATATTTATGAGCAATCCTTTCCTTCGTCTTCACTCAGGATAAACTAGCTCAGCATGACAACAATCTTAGAGATTTGTCACGCTGCGCTTGTTGAAGGTTTGTTTGGACATTGATGATACTCAGGAGATAACAATACATCAGCATTTATTCTTATGAGTAATGCTGAGACAAGATCAGCATGACAACACTCTTAGAAATTTCTCACCCTGAGCTTGTCGAAGGGTTGTTGAAATTTTTTGATGAAGATGATTTTGATAACCGCTTTAGCTCTTCCCAATCTTCTTTAAACAATGCTTGTTTCTTTTTTCCTGACCAACCTTTTAATTGCTTTTCATAAGTAATTGCCTGTTTGATATCTCCACAAGATTCAAAATATTTTAATTCAACAGGTCTTCTTTTGTAAGTAAAACAAGTCTTATTAAATCATTTATTATGTTCCCATATCTTCTTTCTAAATCGTTTGTTACCCTACATAATAAGATCCGTCATGGCATTCAACGATATAAACTGTATAAGTATGTGAGTTCATTATCCCAACATTTATTCTTTCTCATCAGTAGTATACTCATCAACAATCCTTCCCTTCGTCTTCGCTCAGGGTAAACTAGCTCAGGATGACAAGCGGTTAGTCAGATGTGGGTTTATTATCTCAACATTTTTTCTTCTCATCAGTTGTATTCTCATCAACAATCCTTCGACAAGCTAAGGATGACAAGCGGTTAGTCAGAATTATAATTCATAACTCTCCAAAAAATCAACTGCCTTCATTATATCATCCCTCAATACCCTGTCTGCATCATTGAAAGAAACTTTTTCTCTAAAGGAAGTAACTATTTTTTCAATAACAGGAGAAGATTGTAATGGTCTTCTAAATTCCAATGCCTGCACCGCCGTCAATAATTCTATTGCTAAAACGCTTTCAACATTTTGCACAACACGCAAACATTTTGTTGCAGCATTAGCTCCCATGCTTACATGATCTTCCTGGTTGTTGCTTGATGACATTGAATCTACAGATGCCGGAGTGCACAATTGTTTGTTCTCGCTAACAATGCCTGCGGCTGTATATTGCGGTATCATCAACCCTGAATGCAAACCCGGATTTTTTACAAGAAATAGTGGAAGCCCCCTTTGTCCGCTTAGTAATTGATAAGTCCTTCTTTCTGAAATACTTCCTAATTCTGCCATCGCTATTGCCAGAAAATCAAGCGTTACTGCCAACGGCTGTCCATGAAAATTTCCACCATTTAATATCAGGTCATCATCAGGAAAAATATTTGGATTATCTGTTACTGAGTTAGCTTCTTTTAAAAATACATTTTGTACATGATCAAAAGAATCTTTAGTAGCGCCATGCACCTGCGGAATACAACGGAAAGAATATGGATCCTGCACCTGCAATTTTTTTTGGGAAGTAATCTCACTTCCTGTTAATAGTTGTCTTAATTTTTTTGCAGTATCCACCTGCCCTTTGTGAGCACGGATGGTATGTATCCTTTCATTGAAGCAATCATCAACACCATCAAATGCTTCAAAAGAAATCGTTGCAATAATATCAGCCCACGCAATTAATCTTTCACTGTTAATAAGGCTGTGCAATCCATACGCAGCCATGAATTGTGTGCCATTAATTAAAGCAAGGCCTTCTTTACTTTGCAGTTTAATTGGCTCCCAATTAAATTCTCTTAAGATCTCAATGCTATCGTATTTCGAATCTTTAAAATTCACTTCTCCCAATCCTATCAAGGGTAAACTCAAATGACTTAATGGTGCAAGATCTCCTGAAGCACCCAACGAACCTTGTGTGTAAATCACCGGCAGCACATCATTATTGTACATAGCGGTAAGCCTTTGCACGATCTCAACACTAACACCTGAATAACCATAGCTGAGACTTTTAATTTTAAGCATCATCATCAGCTTTACAACATCTTTCGGCACTTCTTCTCCTACTCCACAGGCATGCGATTTTAATAAGTTGCTTTGCAATTCTTCCAATTGTGTACTACCGATCTTTACGTCCTGAAAAAAGCCAAACCCTGTATTAATGCCATAAAATAATTCGTCAGATTTTCTTAATTTCTTATCGAGATAATCCCTGCACTTTATTATTTTTTGTTCGGCATCTGCGGTTAAGTACAACTGAAAATTTTTAGAGAGCAGCTCTTTCATCTGTTTAAAATCCATCCAGCTATCATCAATTTTTAAATACTGATTGGTCATATAGAAATCGTATTAAACAGTTATTTTTTATTATTCTTGTAACGGAAATCAAATGTAATTAAACCCTTCGTGTGAACCATGATTTATAGGATTATAAAATTTATAGGATTTTAAAATTTCGGTATGAAACTTTTATTTTTTTTATTCCTTACAATTTATTGTCAACTTTCTTTTTGTCAAACAATTAAAATACTTTCTCAGGGTGAGAAGACATCCATCCGCGGATTAAGTGTTGTTTCAGATAAAATAATATGGGTAAGTGGAAGCAATGGAATGGTTGGCGAATCGCTTGATGGAGGCGAAACATGGAAATGGTTGCAGGTAAAAGGTTTTGAGAAAACTGATTTCAGGGATATAGAAGCTTTTGATGCAACAACTGCAGTGATAATGGGAATTGCAGAGCCTGCTTACATTTTAAAAACGGTTGATGCCGGTGAAACATGGAAAGTGGTTTACGAAAATAAAACCAAAGGAATGTTTTTGGATGCGATGGAATTCTGGAATAAACAAAGCGGTATTGTTATAGGCGACCCTGTTGATAGTAAATTTTTTATTGCAAGAACATTTGATGGAGGAAATACATGGCGTGATATTCCTAAACAAAATTATCCTATGGCTGATAGTGGCGAAGCATGTTTCGCCAGCAGCGGGACCAACATAAGAATGCTTACAAAAGATCAATCTTGTTTTGTAAGCGGTGGATTGCGTTCAGGATTATTTATAAGAGATAAGCGTATTGACATACCAATATTACAAGGCAAAGAAAGTACAGGCGCAAATTCAGTTGCCGTAAAAAATAAAAAAACTTTAATTGTTGTTGGAGGAGATTTTACCAAACCTGATTCAACAACAAAAAATTGTTTTAAAACAACTGATGGAGGTAATACATGGATTGCACCTTCTATTGCTCCTCATGGTTACAGAAGCTGTATAGAATATCTAGGCAATAATAACTGGATATGTTGCGGATTAAATGGTGTTGATTATTCAACCAATAATGGCAAGACCTGGCTTTTAATTTCCGGTGAAAGCTTTCATGTGTGCAGAAAAGCAAAGAAGGGAAAGAGTATATTTTTTGCCGGTACTGACGGAAAGATTGGGAAACTGAAGCCCCTCTAAATCTCCCCGAAGGGGAGACTTGCTAACGCAACATATAGCCGTCATTTACACTTAAAGTGAAAACCCAATTTGATATTCTACCGGCGAAAAAGCCGACAAATAAAAATTCGCCGGCTTCAACAGAACCACGTACTGATAATCTGGAATTATTTGAAGAGTATAACGCTTGGTTTCTTTTATAAATTTACAATGCTAATGTTATTATAACCAAAGTAGCCGAGTGCAAGAAAGTGCATCATCAGCAGGAATAAAAAATAGTTGTAATTACAAGTTTAGGTTTTTACCGCTGTAAAGAGCAAAT
>JBKJSX010000236.1:0-21083 GCA_046594375.1 Chitinophagaceae bacterium | reverse complement strand
GTAAAAAGGAAGATTTAAAAAATGAGCATTTTCCATGGGCACCCCTACAAAGCGACAGGTATTTTTTGCTTCGCCTCTTCTTATAATGCCTTTTACGTAACGAAGAGCAGCAATATCTTTTTCACCATCTTTCTTTTCTTTTAAAAATACCATCGCCTCATCATACATTTTATCTGCATCAGGACTTTGTATGTTGAATTGCCGGTTATAATCTTTTACAAACTCTATAAACCGGAAAGCTTCATCATCAGCCACTGCAATATTTCCGCTGGTTTGATAGGCTACATGCACTTCATGCCCCTGGTCAACAAGTCGCTGAAATGTTCCACCCATCGAAATAATATCATCATCAGGATGTGGGCTAAATAGTAAAACCCTTTTCTTAGCCGGCAATGCCCTCTCTGGGCGGTTAGTATCATCAGCATTAGGTTTACCTCCCGGCCAGCCGGTAATGGTATGCTGTAATTGATTAAACACTTCAATATTTAAATCATACACCTGCCCATACAATGCCAGCAAATCACTCAACCCTTTTTCATTATAATCGTTTGATGTAAGTTTTAATATGGGTTTATTGATGGAAATGGCCAGGTGCGTTACCGCTTTCTTAATCAGGTTCGCACTCCAGGTTACTTCGTCGGTAAGCCAGGGAGTTTTAATTCTTGTTAATTCAGATGCTGCTGCATTATCTAAGATAAACGTTGTATTATGATGGCCCTGCAGATAGGACGCAGGTACAAATTCTGTAACCGGCCCTTCAACAGCTTTCTTTATTATTCCGGATTTACCTTCGCCTAATGCCACCAACACAATCCGTTTAGTTTTTAGAATGGTACCCACACCCATGGTTATGGCTTTACGTGGTACTTTATTTATGGCGCCAAATTCAAACACGGCATCCGACCTGGTGATATGGTCCAGTGTAATTAACCGAGTGGCAGAGTTTATATGCGAACCCGGCTCATTAAAACCAATATGCCCGTTGCGGCCAATACCAAGCAATTGAAAATCCAAGCCACCCATTTCTTCAATCTTCCTGTCATATTCTTCACAATGTTTTTTTAAATTTTCCTGTTCAATACTTCCTTGTGGTATGAAACAATTTGATCGTTTTATATCTATATCCTTAAAAAAATTCTCAACCATATAATGGTTGTAGCTTTGGCTAGAGCCGGGCTTTAATTGATAATATTCATCCAGGTTAAAACAAATAACATTTTTAAAGGTAAGACCTTCGTTTCTGTGCTTTTCTATTAATTCTTTATATATTCTTTTAGGTGTTGCACCGGTTGCAAGCCCCAAAACAGTTGTTTTGCCATCAGCATTTTTAGCACTAATAATTTCAGCAATTTCGTTAGCAATGACTTTTGAAGCATCCAATGCCGAGTGGCAAATTATAGTTGAAATTTTTTCATAAGAAAACGTATTTAACGTAGAGAGTATTTCAGTGTTCATTTTATGTCAATTTATCAACCAATTAAAAAAGTATCCAGTGAACAAATTTTGGAAGTATCCTTTACACGAAACCATTAAATAGCAACCATAAAAAATTTTATATCAAACGAATTTATAAAAGTTACATCGCCATTTGGTGCGCAATCGGTTGTCCAATATTGAATTTGAGCAATCGGTTGTGCAGGCATTAACAACCAGATTGCAGTATATTTAAAACTTAAAAAACGATAATGCTGCAAAACCAAAACAACAACAAGAATGCGATTGTAATAATTGGTGGATTATTTTTTGTGTTCGGATTTGTCACCTGGCTTAACGGACCGCTTATTACTTATGTAAAACTTGCTTTCGGACTTGATACCGATTCAAAAGCATTTATGGTTACTACTTCTTTTTATATGGCTTACTTTTTCCTGGCCCTTCCCTCGTCATGGATATTGGAAAAAACAGGAATGAAAAAAGGAATGGGGCTCGGCTTACTTGTAATGGCTGTAGGTACTTTTATTTTTGGCCAGTATGCTACACATCGCAATTATTCTATGTCGCTGGTTGGCTTGTTTGTAATTGGTTCCGGGCTTTCGTTGCTTCAAACAGCATCAAATCCCTATATTAGTATTATTGGTCCTATTGAAACGGCTGCAAGACGAATCAGCATTGTGGGCCTTTGTAATAAAGTGGCGGGCATTATAAGCCCAATCGTACTTAGTGCTTTTGTGCTGAAAGGAATTGGTGGACTGGAACAACGGGTTAAATCAGCTCCAGACCAGCTTGCAAAAGATTCTATCTTAAATGAATTTGCAAAAAACATTTACCTGCCTTATATGATTATTGCTGTTGTGCTCCTGATTATTGCATTGCTGGTGATGAGATCTCCATTGCCCGAAATAAAATCTTCCGAATCGAATAAGCAAACAGATGTAAGCAATGGTGCAAAACAAAAAAGCAGCATCTTTAATTTTCCTCATTTATGGCTGGGGGCTCTTTGCATTTTTGTTTATGTAGGTGTTGAAGTAATGGCAGGGGATGCTATTGGCACTTATGGTAAAGGCTTTCATATTCCAACGGACGAGACTAAATATTTTACCTCCTATACATTAGCTGCCATGATGCTGGGTTATATTATTGGGTTAATAACAATTCCAAAATATATAACACAGGAAGTGGCACTAAAGTATTCCGCAGTTCTGGGAATTATATTTACGCTGGGAGCCTATCTCACACATGGATATGTATCGGTTGCGTTTGTAGCTGCGTTAGGATTAGCCAATGCTTTGATGTGGCCTGCCATTTTCCCAATGGCTATTAGAGGATTGGGCAGGTTTACTGAAAAAGGTTCGGCTATTTTAATTATGGGGATTGCAGGGGGTGCCATTATACCAAAATTATTTGCGAGCCTTAAAGATAATTATGATTTTCAATTGGTGTTTTGTTTGTTAATGATCCCTTGCTATCTGTACATTCTTTACTTCTCAATAAAAGGGCATAGAGCCGGGCAAATAAAAAAAACAATAGCCCACAAATATGATCTCGGTAACAGCTAAAAGGAAGGAGGATAAAAATTGAAAATTAACATTAAAAGAGTTTATGATAAACCGGCTAAAGAAGATGGGAAGCGTATTCTTGTGGACAGGCTTTGGCCGAGAGGGTTGACAAAAGAAAAAGCAAAGGTTGATGTTTGGTTGAAGGAGATTGCTCCAACTACTGTACTTAGAAAGTGGTTCGGACATGAACCGGAAAAGTGGAAGGAATTCATAAAAAAATATAAACAGGAACTTCATGAAAATAATGAGCACATCACCATTCTAAAAGAATACCTGAGGCAGGGAGTGGTTACATTGGTTTACGGTGCAAGAGATGATGTGCACAATGAAGCGCTTGTTCTAAAAGAACTTTTTAGCCGCTGATTCTCATAATTAACAGGAAAGAATTTTAGTTAAACTTAAATTGTGTAAGATGAAAAAAATATTAATTGCGCTTGATTATAATCCTGACGCACAAAAAATTGCAGAAGCCGGTTATGCATTGTCAAGGGCTTTAGGTGCTCAGGCTATTCTGCTGCATGTAACCTCTGATGCCACTTACTATTCTTCTTTGAACTATTCACCAATAATGGGGTTTGATGGTTTTAGTAATTTGGACGTAGTCCAAACAAATACTGTTGAGGAATTAAAAAGTGTAGCCCAAAAGTACCTCGATAAAACCAAACAACATTTTGGAGATGAAACGATTGAAACCGTTTTAAAAGAGGGGGAGTTTGACGAAAGCATTCTGCAAACCGCAAACGAAATGAAGGTGGATCTAATTGTGCTTGGAACTCATAGCCGAAAAGGACTAGGTAAAATATTAATAGGAAGTGTAGCTGAGAAGGTTTTGCATCACACAACCATACCACTATTTATTATTCCTGTTAAACTTGCTGAGGGAAAAAATGTACAAC
Source organism: Chitinophagaceae bacterium (assembly GCA_046594375.1). Classification (GTDB taxonomy): domain Bacteria; phylum Bacteroidota; class Bacteroidia; order Chitinophagales; family Chitinophagaceae; genus Ginsengibacter. The sequence continues at coordinate 17,191 of JBKJSX010000236.1, read as the reverse complement.
CGGGATACCAGTTTTCATATTAGAAAATAAAAATTAAAAAACGCAGGCAAAAATTTTTTGAATAGTCAGGAGAAACAAAGTCTAAAAAATTAAAACTTTTTTTATGCAAGAATATCCAAATGAAGAACATGTTGTAAAAATTCTGGAAACGGAATATGTAACACACAACGTAAAGCGGTTCAAGGTAAGTAAACCCGGTTCTTATAAATATAAACCTGGTCAGGCTACAGATGTTGTCATCAATCTTCCGGAATGGAAAGAAGAAAGAAGACCTTTTACTTTTACCAGCCTCAACGAATGGGATCATCTTGAGTTTACTATTAAAATTTATGATGACCACAAAGGTGTTACCAATAAATTAGGAACCTTGTCTGCGGGTGATGAATTGATTTTGCATGACATATGGGGAGCCATTGATTATAAAGGAGAGGGCACCTTTATTGCAGGCGGGGCAGGTGTTACGCCATTCATCGCCATCTTCAGGCAATTGCAAAAAGATGGAAAGCTTGGTAGTAATAAACTAATTTTTTCCAACCGGAGGTCAAATGATATTATTCTTAGAGACGAGTTTGAAAAAATGCTCGGTAAAAATTTTATCAATACACTTACCGATGATAAAACAGAAAAATACGATAGCAGAAGAATTGATGAAAGTTATCTTAAAGAAAAAATAAAAGACCTCTCTCAATACTTCTACATCTGTGGTCCCGACCCTATGATAGAAAGTATTAAAGCAATTCTTTTAAATATAGGGGCAGATAAAGACAAGATTGTGATTGAACAATTTTAGCGTTGATTTGAAATGATTGCATCATTGCCTTATTGAATCTATCTTCAAAAAGTATTGTTATAAAGAAGATCAAAAATTTATAAACATGTCCAAAGATCCTTACCAGATAAAAAAATTATTAATTACAAAAAATAAAACATTCACTTTTTATAGTCTTACTCAATTAGAAAAGCAAGGACATAATATTAGTCATCTCCCTTTTTCCATTCGTATTTTATTAGAAAATGCGTTGCGCAATTTTGATGATTTTGCTATCACAAAAGAAAATATTGAAACCATTCTTAACTGGAAACCTGCTGGCTCGGATAAAGACATTCCGTTTAAACCAGCCCGTGTATTGATGCAGGATTTTACCGGCGTTCCGGCTGTGGTGGACATCGCATCATTGCGTGCCGAAATAGCACGAAAGGGAAAAAACCCTGATGAAATAAATCCATTAATACCTGTTGACCTTATCATTGATCACTCGGTGCAGGTTGATTATTTTGGAACAGAATATTCGTATGCCCGTAACATGGATGAAGAGTATAAGCGCAATAAAGAGCGCTATCAATTTTTAAAATGGGCGCAAAAATCATTTAATAATTTCAGCGTGGTTCCGCCAGGCATGGGCATTTGCCACCAGGTTAATTTGGAATATTTATCTAAAGGTGTAATAGAAAGAAATGGCGAAATTTTTCCTGACACACTAGTGGGAACAGATAGCCATACACCAATGGTTAACGGCATCGGTGTGGTAGCCTGGGGTGTTGGGGGAATTGAAGCCGAAGCTGCTTTGCTTGGTCAGCCTATTTATTTTATCATGCCTGAAGTAATTGGTTTAAAACTCACAGGCAAACTTCCGGTAGGTTCTACTGCTACTGATTTGGTATTGACGATTGCAGAGCTACTGAGAAAGTATGGCGTTGTTGGAAAGTTTGTTGAAGTGTTTGGTTCTGGTCTTGACAATCTTTCTGTGCCGGACAGGGCTACTATTGGAAACATGTCTCCTGAATTTGGATGTACCATTACTTATTTTCCTATTGATAACAAAACGCTGGAGTATATGCGTAAGAGCAACCGCAGCGAAGAGCAAATACAATTAGTGGAAGATTATTGCAAAGCAAATATGTTATGGAGAACAGGCACTGAAAATATTAATTACACTGATATTGTAGAGCTCGATATATCGTCAATAGAACTAACCGTAGCAGGACCAAAACGACCGCAGGATAAAATTTTATTAAAGAATTTCAAATCAAAATTTATAACACTTTTAGATGAAACGTATGGACGCAAATACACAGAAGAAAAACAATTGAGCCGCTGGATGGCTGAAGGAGGGAGCCAGCCTGTTGCGCAGCCAAAAACAGAACAAACACCTGAACCAGAAATTGAAGAAACCGTTGTAAATGGAATGAAAAATGTTTGGGTAACTATCGGTGAAGAAAGTTTTATGCTGGCTGATGGCGCTGTTGCTATTGCAGCCATTACCTCATGTACCAACACTTCCAATCCGTTTGTAATGGTGGGTGCTGGTTTGGTGGCACGCAAAGCCAGAGAGCATGGATTGAAAACAAAGCCCTGGGTAAAAACTTCTTTGGCTCCGGGTTCTAAAGTAGTAACGGATTATCTTGAAAAAGCAGACCTTTTAGATGACCTCGAAGCCATGCAATTTCATACGGTAGGCTATGGCTGTACTTCATGCATTGGCAACTCCGGACCTTTACCAACTTTTGTTGCAAAAGCAGTTGATGAATATGATTTGGTAGTGGCTTCTGTTCTTTCAGGCAATCGAAATTTTGAGGCAAGAATTCATCCGCAGGTAAGAATGAATTTTTTAATGTCGCCGATGTTGGTAGTGGCTTATGCGATCGCCGGCAGAATTGATATAGACCTTATCAATGAACCCATAAGTTTTGATCCAAATCAACAGCCCGTTTATTTAAAAGACATCTGGCCCACTGATGATGAAATTAATGATGTAATGAGCAAAGTGCTTTCACCAAAAGACTTCGCTAAAAATTATGCAGAAATATTTGAAGGCAATAAAATATGGAGAAACCTTGTCATACCTGATGATAAATTGTATGTGTGGGATGATAGCTCTACTTATATAAAAGAAGCGCCTTTTTTTTATAATATTTCTGATAAAGCCGAACCTCTTCGCGACATCTCCAATGCAAGAGCTTTATTGGTATTGGGCGATAGCATTACGACAGATCATATTTCTCCCGCGGGACAGTTTAACGAGCATTCCGCAGCAGGTAAATATTTAATCAGCCGTGGGGTGAAAAAAGAAAATTTTAACTCGTATGGCTCAAGACGAGGAAATGATGAAGTAATGATTAGAGGCACATTTGCCAACGTGCGAATTAAAAATAAGCTGGCGCAAAAAGAAGGCGGCTATACAACATATTTACCAACCGGTGAAGCAATGTCCGTGTATGACGCTTCTGTAAAATACAAGCAAAGTAACACGCCATTAGTAGTATTGGCAGGAAAAGAATATGGAAGTGGTTCATCAAGAGATTGGGCTGCGAAAGGTGCATTCCTCCTGGGTATTAAAGGGATACTTGCAGAAAGCTATGAACGCATTCATAGAAGTAATCTGGTAGGAATGGGTGTGTTGCCGCTTCAATATTTACATGGCGATACCGCAGAAAAATTAGGACTCACTGGAAATGAAACTTTCACAATAACAGGTATTGCACAAGATATTAAGCCCCTGAAAAAAGTGCAGGTGATCGCCAGGAAAGAGGATGGAACAGAAATTAAATTTGATGCCATTGCCCGCATGGATTCAAATATTGAAATTGAATACTACAGGCACGGTGGAATTTTGCAGTATGTGTTGAGGCATTTTTTAGAAAAGAATAATTAATAAAAAATATATCATGGAAAACGAAAATTTATTTCCGGTTGCAACCAAAGAATTGGCTGATAAAAAGGCTGCATTAGCGCCTAAAAATTTAGAGGCTTGGCGAAGTTTTAGTAAAACTGTATTTGAGGCAGGTGCGCTTCCAGAAAAAACAAAACAATTGATTGCTGTTGCGGTAGCACATGTAACGCAATGTCCTTATTGCATCAGGTCACATACAAAAACTGCTATGCGCAAAGGAGCCACCAAAGAAGAAATTATGGAAGCTATTTGGGTAGCCGCTGAAATGCGTGCCGGTGCCGCTTATGCGCATGCAACCATTGCTATGGATGAAATGGAGAAACATAAAAAAATCCCTGAATAAGATTAAGCAACATAAAAATTTATAGTAATGCTTTAAAAAGCATCCCGTTCCGGGAAACTATAATTCACAATATAGTGCGTGAGAATTTTAACTGTTAAAAAAATAAATGAAGGAAGAAAATAAAACTATATGGACTATTGGACATTCCACCCGCTCACTGGAAGAATTTATAGGTATGCTTCATTCATTCAACATAGAGTTAATTGCTGATATCAGGAGTTTTCCCGGCTCACGCAAGTTTCCACAATACAATAAAGAAGCGCTGGAAGTTTCATTGCCACAAAACCATATTCAATATGTTCATATAAAAGATCTTGGCGGGAGAAGAAAAGGAAAACCGGATTCAAAAAATACAGGATGGCGGCATATTGCATTTCGGAGTTATGCTGATTACATGGAAACTGAGTCCTTTAAAAATGGCATAAAAGAATTGGAAAAAACTGCACTAAAAAAACGGACTGCTTATATGTGTTCCGAAGCAGTATGGTGGCGCTGTCATCGCTCTATGGTTTCCGATTATTTAAAATTGCACAGTTGGAAAGTCATGCATATAATGGCAGTCGGTAAAGCAACAGAACATCCTTATACAGCGCCTGCAAGAATTGTCCATGGGGAATTGAATTATGAAAAAGAAGTGGATGAAACCTGATGCCTGTGTTTTGATTTTAGAATAAACAAGCATCTTTATTTTAAAGATTAGATATCTATCATCATTTTTAAAAATGAATAACCTTTTAGATAAAATACAGCAATGTGAAATTTGCAAAGAACATTTACCATTAGGCCCAAGGCCTGTTGTACAATTAAATGAATCTTCAAAAATTGTAATTATTAGTCAGGCTCCCGGCAGACGTGTGCACCAATCAGGAATTCCATGGAGCGATGCCAGTGGTTTAAAGTTAAGAGCCTGGATGAATGTAAGCGATGAAATTTTTTATAATCCGGCATTCATCTCAATTTTGCCAATGGGTTTTTGTTATCCCGGAAAAGGGATTTCAGGTGATCTTCCGCCCCGCCCTGAATGCGCTCCATTATGGCATCCGGAGGTTTTTAAATATTTCAAAAGCAAACCGCTTATTCTATTAATAGGGCAATATGCACAACGCTATTATTTAAAAAAAAGTTTTAAAGGCAGCCTCACTGAAACGGTAAGAAATTACACAAAATATTTACCAGTTTATTTTCCGTTGCCCCATCCTTCGCCCCGAAATCAAAACTGGGTAATGATAAATCCCTGGTTTATGGAAGAGGTTATTCCTGAATTGCAAAAAAGGATACAAGCAGCTTTACAAACTAAGCAACAATCTCTTTAAACAAAACCGAATTAATTTGTAAACAACTTACTGATGCGCAACCTGAATGTTAGGGTTATCTTTCTTTTAAATAATTGATACTTCATTGCAAAAGGAGCTAAGTATCAGCCAACAGATCAAAATATTCATCGTCCTCATTTTTTCCGCCCTGACCTTTTCCAATATTTTTATAGGTTTCCACAAACTCAATTGAACTGATCCATTTTACCATTTTATAACCCAGTTGATTTTCAATACGAAGCCTTAAAGGAGCACCATGCACCAACGGCAGTGGTTTATAATTCATTTCCCAGGCCAATATAGATTGTGGCTTCAAACAATTATCCAGGGTATTTGTATCATAATAAGATCCACCATAAAGCCCTTCACCAAAGGAATAAAAAGCCACTGTTGTAACAGAAGCAGCAGGCTTTACTAACTCTATTATCCGGCTAAGTGATATACCGCCCCATTCTGCAATACCCGACCAGCCCTGGATGCAATGATGCATGGTAATATTTTGTTCTTTTTCCATGTTTTTAAGATCTTCTAATGACAACTCAACCGGATTTTCAACTAACCCACCTATTTTAAGTTTGTAATCTTTAAAATCATTTTTTATCATATTATTCCATTCAGGGGAAGTAGGAAGTTTTCCATTTGGCCAGAAGTATGGAGAGATATCTTTTTTTTGAAAGTAAGGTTTAGGTTTTAAACGATTGAAGCTAACACGCCAGATATTTCCATTGATAAAAGCTTGAAGATGTTGTAGCCATCGTTGTTTGCGCCAGGAAAGCCAATGCGCTAAAAAACAAAAGGCAATAGTACCGAAAACAATTCCTACACCTATGGAAAGTCCTGAAAAATTACTTGGACTATCGGTATTAGTTACAATATGATTCATGTTTCTAAACAAGCCGGTGGCTGCTACCATGCTAACATGGATAATAATAAAAACCAGGTAAGCAATCATTATTAAAAAATGAATTGACCTGGCACTTTGTCGATTGCCAAATAATTTTGGATACCAGTGAAACCGATTTTCAATTGCAGGTGACATGGCCATCCCGGTAAGCATAGCTAATGGACCCAATAAAAAAACAACGCCGAAATAAGTGAGTTGTTGCAACGCATTAAAATGATAAAATCCGTTGGGCTCAACAGGCATATTAAATGTTGCATAATGCACAAAAACATTCCACGAATCAGGAAAAATTTTCCAGGATACAGGAACCAAACGTTTCCATTGATTGGTTGTGAATAGCAGTATAATAAAAATAATTCCATTTAGTAAAAAGAAAGGGACGGTAAGAAAATGCCATACCCTTGCAATGCCTATTGTATGCCGGTAACCTGGTAAACCTGCTATAGGACTGATATAGCGGGCATCTTCTTTAGCGGTCCACATTTTATCTTTGGGTACTTTCAACGGAGTAAATCTTATCCATTCAGTGCCGGGTGCACAACCATTATTCCAGTAAAGACGTGGATGATCTACCAGTATTGAAAGTCCGCTTCTTATTATCAACACCAGAAAAAAAAAGTTTACCCAATGACTAAGACTAACCCAAACAGGGAAGCCAGACGGATCTGCAAATGTTGCGGTAGAAAAAGATAAAGAAGGGTCAGCAGGCAATCCGGCTACAAAATATTGCAGCCACGCAATACCAATTAAGCCAAATATAATGCTGCCAAAGATTACCAGGATATATGGCTTAACAGCTATAAATGTTCGCCTGTCTTTAGGAAAATGTACTGCCTTTTCTGCTTCATTGAAATATGCGAACATGTACTGCTTCAGTGTTAAAATGAATTACAATTTAGCGATAATTGAAAAGCTTTTTGGAAAGAGATATCAAGACATATAGAATTACCTACGCTTTATTTTTTTCTTCTGATGTTGTAGTTAGAGTTAATAAAAAAATTGTTTCTTCTTTAGCCAAAACACTGTGGGGAATGCCTTTATGCAGGGTTAACATCTGCCCTTTATTTAATTCAACAGATTGCTCATCCGTATTAAAACGAATCTGTCCTTCCAATATTTGAAGGTTAATAATTCCATCCGCTGTATGCCTGGTCATTTCTGCATTTGCGTGCAAGGCAATCAATACAATGCGCATTCCATTTGTTTTATAAACCGTCATTGCATTACGGTCGCTGTTTCCCCACGTAGCCTCACTTTTTATTTGTTTTATAAATTCAGGAATATCCATGCGTACCAATTTAGCATCCATTACCCGGTCACCGTCAGGCCTCAGCTCTGTAGGTTCATTTTTTTTTATTTCCATAATTTTTAGTTTGAAAAAATTTTAAAACATTATTTGCTCACTTTCGTAAGCGCTTGCCCTTTATGAACTGCAACATGATCTGTCTTATCGCTTTTTATAGCATATTGAGGATCTTCTTTACTGGCGTGATGGGTATAACCTTTATAATCAAAATCGGCGGTATGTATTTTAATAATTTTGCCCGATACATATCCTGCTTCTGAATTCCATTTCACATGCTCGCCTACTTTGAATGAATTTTCCATTTTCTGACATTTATTTTTATTATTTCAGTTAACAATAGCTGCCATAAATATCTTACTCATAACAAATCCTGAAAGCAGAATTTTTTAATTCTTCATTAATAAGGATCTGGCAGGCGAGCCTGTATTTGGGATATGTAATGCCTGTTTTTTTTAGCGTTGCTTCTTCATTTCTATCCAGGGAAAACAATTCATTTTTTGTTTTTACTATTTCAATAACGCAAGTCCCGCACCTGCCCATTCCCTTACATTCACCAAAATCTTCAACATAAATTTTGTCCGTTATCAATGCCATCAGATTTCTATATTCACTGGTGTAAGTTTCTATAACATACTCTTCATCCTCACTTAGTATTGTAAAACTTATATCACATTTTTGAACAACCATACACTAATATATCAGCAAATATTTTTAAGATATTTTATTTATCGTTTTACCCAGAATTCATCCTCGTATTCATCTTTTAGCAAGGATGGATGTTCTTCATTCAATTGCTTACCGATCACTTCGAGTTGTGCTTGTTTCAATGACTTTTCAATATGAGGGAACAACTGACGTTCTTCATAGCGTACGTGATCATCTAAAAGTTCCACAAGCTTTTCCAATTGCTTTGCGGGGTTTAAAACTTTATTCTTTATAAGATCAGAGACAAGGTTATTTATTTCTTTATGTTGTTCTATCGCTTTCTCCACAGGCCTGTCTTTCAATGCCGCAAAAAGTATCTTTTCTTCCTCTTTAAAATGAGGAAGCAAAAAATTGGCCTTAAAATATTCTACATATTTGATTATGCGGCCCGACGGTATTTTCATCTTTATACCTTCTCTTATTTTCCAGCAAAACAATAAAGAGAAATGATGGTCCTTTGAAAGCTTCACAATGTTTTCATTGCGCCTGATGGGTTTTTTGTTCATAAAGTATTCTTGAGTTTTTATATTAAACTCTTAAAAGATTTGTTTTTGTAAAACTCTATTTTCGATTCGAACATTTGTGCCATTTTACCTGCACGCCATTTTGCGTCGTTTGCTTTTTCACCGGTAAACAATTCATCTATGGTTTGGGTAAACAGTTCCATCCATTTTTCAAAATGCTGGTGTGATACCTTTAGGTTGGCGTGTGGAGGAAATGGGCTTCCAAAGTAGGTGTGTTCACCTAACAAAACAGTTTGCCAGAAAGTGTACATTTTTTCAAGATGTTGTGGCCAGCGATCCTGAATTGTTTCATTAAATATGGGGCCGATCAGTTCATCCATTCTTACTTTATCATAAAAAGTATTCACCAGTTTTTTTATATCATGGAGCGATATAATTTCTTTTATGTCATCCATATTTTATTATTCTTTCATTGAGAGATAGGTAATAAGATAATAAAGCACCCACCCTGTAAAACCAATGATCAGTATCCATACCCATGAAGGAATACTTTGCGGCGTTTCGCTTCCCCCGATTAAAAAAGTTTTTTGATCGCCTTTACCATAAGCGTTTATCATAAGCGGCAAAACCCCGTCTACCACTGCATTTTCTTTAATGCCTTCAATGGCAATGGCAGGACCGTTCCTTACCTCAAAAGGAATTACACGCAGGCCTTCCTTTCCTGTCGGGTCTTTACTTACGATTCTCAGCGTATGTTTTCCATCCGTCATCTTACGGGTATCCAATTCAAAATTCACAGGAGAAACAAATTCTGCAATTGGCTTTGGTTCTTCATCGAGGAAAATAAATATGGTGCTTTTATCCTGCATTTATGCATTATTTAAAATGAGTCTTTTAATGTGTTTTTGTGATCTTTCTTCCGGGCGTATCAGCCATTTTACAGAAAAGAAAAGTGTAAGGAGAACAATGATCACTGCTATGGAAACTATCACATAATCCCAATTACTATCTGGCCCAGCGCCGTGGGTAATGCCTTTTAAAAATTGGGGCTGTTGAGCTTCACATGCGGGGCAGGCGAAAGTGGCGATACTTGTAAAGACTACTAAGATTAAGAGAAGTACTTTTTTCATGTTGATTCCATTTTGATTTTATTAACTGCCGGTGTTTAATTCATTTTTATTTTCAGCGACTAGTTATTTAAGATGCTTTTATTCTTTCGGGTTTGATTTTACAACTTCTATTATTTTTTGAATCTCTTCAGGTGTTACTTTTTTTGAATTATTTCCCCAGCTTGATCTTTCATGATTCATTATAGCGGAAATTTCTTCTGCACTTAATTTATTCATCGTGCCAACTGCAGGCATAGGCCCGAAGCCTTCTTTTTCACGGCCGCTATATCCGTTCATAATAATATTTACCATCAATTCAGGGTTGTCGTCCATCACAACTTTGCTTCCTTTTAATGGAGGAAATGCACCGGGCAACCCTTCTCCATTTTCCTGGTGGCAACTCTGGCAATTGGCCGTGTATAATGCTACCCCATTTAATTTTGTTGCCCCGGTTCCGCCACTCTCTTGTTTGGTTCCTTTCTTATATAAAAATTCGGGAGGGGCTGTTCCATCAGGTAATTTAATTTGCTTAAGTGAGAGCAGGTAGGCTACTAATTGCAGTGCTTCTTTAGTCGCTACCACTTTTCCGGTATCGCCATTCAAATATTGTTTAGGAACATTTACTATTACATCACCTTTTGCAGGAGTATTTTTTATTTCGAACAACCAGGAATATGCAGGCATTATTGATTGCGGAACAACGATCCTCGGATTAAATAAATGCACTAGGTTCCAGCTTTGGCTGCTTTGCCGGTTACCAACATTTATTAAATCAGGGCCGGTTCTTTCCGAACCTAAAAGCGTAGCGGTATTGCGCCACACATCCTGACGATGGATGCCGGCATAATCTGCAGCTATGCTTGGCCGTGAGCCCCACACTTTATCCATATCAATATTACGCACCTGCTGTGTATGGCAGCCAATACAACCATTGGCTATGTAAAGCGCCTTACCTTTTACTGCCTCTTCGCTTAACGGCTCTGCGCCGGGAAGCACCGCATTATTTTTTTGAATATTTAATGCCGGTATAATGGCAACCAAAAGCGTTAGCCCCAAAAAGAATAATGTTGCCGTTCCAAATAATTTTTTATGATCGTCGAATAATTCCATGTGCTTGTCCTTCTTTTTTTTTACCCTAATTGATTTAAAGAGGTTTCTTCACTTTTTAATTTTTCCAATGCTGCTTCCTTTACATCCACGATGTTTCCTCCTGCCAGCATTTTATAAATATTGTATGCAAAAAATAAATGGGAGAGCCACATAAGGCTGCCACCAATTGCCCGCCACAACCAGTAGGGGGCCATGACAATCACACCGTCAATAAATGGCTTTCCCTGCATCCACATCATTCCTTTAATAGTACTTCCATACATTAAGGGTACGGTGTAAAACAACAAGCCGATAAGCGCCAGCCAGAAATGGGCGCCCACAGTAATTTGCGGCGGCTCTTTTCCCGTAAGTCTGGGTACAACTGCGTAAATGCCTGCCCAAAGAAAAAAGCAAATAATACCATACATGGTAAGGTGAGAATGGGCAACCGTAAAATCAGTGAAATGCCAGTATAGATTTGCAGAGCGAAATGCCTCCGCGGTACCCTGCATAGAACCGCTAAAATAAAATATGATGCCTACTAAAAAGAAAGGTAAAGTATAACTGGTCGCAATTTTATACCAGGCTCCTTTAAATGTCATTATGAAGTTGGTAGTTCCTGCAACTACGGGGATTATCATTCCTGCACTTCCGGCTATAGCAACAGTTTGCAACCACCATGGTATTGAACTAAATACAAAATGATGGGTGCCGATAAGGGTATAAAATAGTATCTGTGTCCAGAATGCAAGTATACCCAGGCTGTAGGAATAAATAGGTTTGTTTAATTGTTGCGGGAGCATGTAATAAACAATGCCTAATGTAAAAAGCATGAACCACATGCCTACGCCCTGGTGCATGTAATAACCCTGCACAATTGTATTGCCAAGGCCGTTTGCCCATACGGGAACGTAAGCGACTATTACAATTATAATTGCAAATATTACCGCTGCAACCATATACCAATTTGAGATGTATATTTCTTTCGTTTTTCGTTTAGCGATGGTTTTTAAAAAATTTATTAAAGTGAGTACAAGCCCGATTGCAAATAACAGCATCACCGGCCAGATGTATTCGCGGTATTCACCCCCGCTGTTATTAATGCCGGCCATAAGGCATAACGTTCCCAATACAACAGAAGCATTAATGAGAATTAGTGTATACCAGCCTTTCTTTATGCTTGATAATGGAGTGTTGCTTACAGTAGGCACGATGTAGTAACCTAGAGCCAGCATACCCAGTGAAGCCCAACCCCAAAACACGGCATTGGTATGTACGGGCCTAAGCCGTCCAAAACTTAACCAACTGATATGGTCCACATCCGGTGATATGAATTTAATTCCTAAATATTCTCCGATAGTGGTGCCAAATACCAGCCAAAAAGTTGCTGCACCTATATACCATAAAATAAGTTTGGATAGTTGCGGGTCTATATTTGGCCGCTTCAATGCTTTCTTTTTTATTGCCACCACAGGTAAACTACTGTTAGAACCAATATTGATCAGGCCTTTATTATCATCTGCTTTTAATTCTCCTGATAATTCAACATTACTCAATTTATAATCAAGGGCCGCCTTTCTTTTTATTAGTTTTTCCTTTATTTCATCACCCGGTAATGTTTTTAAGTAGGCCGCTAACTTTTCTGACTCTTCAAAATTTTGCTTCTTATTGTATTGTCTTAACACATTTTTTACTTTAACGATCATCAAAATAATGCCTGCCAGTATAGGTGTAAGGATTAAGACTATTGTTATTACTATACCTCCTTCGTTTAGGAGAGATTCTGATTTGTTCGACGATTGGGCGAATAAATTTTGCGGATTTAAAAATGCAACGATAATAAAAAAGAAGCTGAGAAGATTGGAATTAAAATTTTTACCCTGCTTTTTTTCCTGGTTTTTTATTCTTTCTTTGTATAGTAAAAAGTCCTCTATTTGGTTACTATTCATGCTATTGATATATTGATTAAGATTCGTTGCATCTGTTTCAGCCTTTTTCCTTTTTCCTGCCATTATCGCTTCCGAAGTTTTTATCTTTAAGAAAATTGCGGCTAATAAAACGATAATTAAGAGAATAAACAGGAAAATCATACCTCCATCACTGTTTGCAGGAAATTGCACTCTTGAGCTATCAACTTGGGCCTGCACAGAAGAAGAAAAGATGAAGGCGGTAAGTACAAACAACAAGACCGACTTAAAAGTGAATCTGAAATACATAATAAATATATTAATACCTTATTATCTTCTATTAATTTAAAAAAAACTATTACCGCTTTAGGAAAGTCAAATTATTTTCCAGTTGATTACTAAATTCTCCTATCATGGAAGCTTCTAACATATTATAAATATCCTCCCTTACTTTTTTAAATTCGTTATGAATAGGACACGGTTTTTTTGCATTGCAGTGTTTAAGCCCGAGTCCGCAGCCGGTAAAAAGTTTATCGCCATCGATAGCAGTTACAATATCCGCCAAAGAACACTGCGAAGATTCTTTCTCCAGGAAAAAGCCGCCAGTAGGCCCTTTTAAGGACTGAACAAGCCCTCTACGGCTTAAGTCCTGCAAAATTTTTGCGATAAAATATTGAGGTGCATCAATAGCTTTGGCTATTTCCTTTATCCCCACCCTATTACCCGCCTTCGATTTCTGTGCTATAAAAATCATTGCACGGACCGCATATTTACAAGTTTTTGAAAACATTTATTTTATTTACATCACAAAGGTAAAACAAATTCAACAAAAGATAAAAAAGTCCCTTATTAAAATTTGCTCCCTTTTTTATTATGATGAGATACTTTTCTGCAATTATTTTACCCTTCATATTTCCTTTAGTATCCAACCACCTGATTTAATTTTCCTTCACCCATATCTTCACTAACCTTCAAATCCAAAATCTTAGCATAATGCTGTGTTGTTCTTAAATTCTTATGACCTAGCATTTTTGAAACAGTTTCTATTGGAACTCCATTACTTATTGTAACTGTAGTTGCAAACGTATGCCTGGCTATATGGAATGTGAGATTTTTATGGATATTACATGTATCTGCTATTTCCTTTAAATATGAATTCATGATCTCAACGTTCAATCGGTTTCTATTGATATAGATATTATAACACAAGCTAAAAGAGAACAGGTAGAAAGGGTCCTTAAAGAAAATAAGGTGACATTGTGTACCAACAAGGCTATTTACAACATACTAACTGTAAGTTTTCCCTGCAATACTCGTTAAAGGTTCTTTAGGAAAAGGAAGCACTGAACTATCTGAAACTTTTCTGCTGTTGGTGTTATTTTGTGCCCAAACCTGACTTTTTACATTTAATAATATAATAAAAATAAATAGCAAACTTATTTTAAGTAAGGCAATCTGTTTTAAATTTTATCCTTCTCATCCTTACAAAAATTATAAATAAGTATCTGCAAATTTGTTTGTCTATAATTAATCATCCTGTGCCTCTTTTTCTCTACTATCACTTATCTGTAAATATTTGCTGGCAGGAAACCACGAGTCATGCAAGGGATAAACATTATATTTTTTAGCTTCAGCTTCAAAGATTCTCCTAAGTTGCTTCAGTTTTTCGGGATATTTTTCGGCAACATTATTTATTTCGTTAAAATCAGTTTTCATATTGTAGAGTTCCCAAACATCATTCAAATATGATGTACCTAAATGATGGTAGGCTTCTGCTTTCCATCCATCTTTATATAATGCCCTTGAAGCACCTGTTTCGAAATATTGCAAAGTATGTCTGTCTATACCTGTTGCATTATTAAGAGAATAAACAAAACTTGTTCCTTCTAATGGCAGTTGCTTGTAACCATTTATTGATGCCGGAATTTTTGCTTTTGTGAGTTCTAAAAGAGACGGCCATATATCAATTAAATGAACATACTGATTGCGGATGCCCCCTTTTTCTTTTATATATTTAGGTGCAAAAATAATCATCGGATTATGTGTACCACCTTCTGCATTTGCATCTCCTTTCCATAATTTAAATGGTGCATTGGTGGCTTGTGTCCACCCAAGAGGGATATCTCCTTTAAAATTTTTGGTTCCGATGTTATCAATATTTTTTAATGCAGCATTTATTTTTTCTTCACGTGTGGCTTTTTCCATGCCTTCAGGAACACCGGGAATATCGGCTGTATATTTTGTAGCACCGTTATCTCCTATAATAACAATGACAATGGTATTTTCCATCTGCCCAATACCGGTAATAAAACTGATAACCCTTCCTATTTCATCATCAGTTTGTGATAAAAAACCAGCATGTGCTTCCATTGCCCTTGCCATAATTTTCTTTTCATCGGCAGAAAGCGATTCCCAGGCTGAAATCTTTTCATTACGGGAAGGCAGTGTTACATAGTTGGGCACAACACCTAATTTTTTTTGATTGGCCAATACAACTTCACGGTATTTATCCCAGCCCATATCAAAACGTCCTTTGTATTTATCTATCCATTTTTTATCTACCTGCATGGGTGAATGTAAGGCACCCGGTGCCAGGTAAAGGAAGAAAGGTTTGCCGTCACTCGCTTTTTGCTGATTCTTTATATACTCAATTGTTTTATCGGCTAATAAAGTATTCAGATGCTTACCCAAACCTGTATCAACGTTTGCTCTTGTAATACCATCCCAGAGTACCGGGTAGTATTGATCTGTTGCAGATTCAAGAAATCCATAAAAGTGTTCGAACCCACGTCCGGTTGGCCAGCGGTTAAAAGGTCCTGCAGCAGTTCTTTCAGCCACAGGTGTAAGATGCCATTTACCAACCGAAAAAGTATTGTAACCATTTTCTTTTAATACTTCGGCTATCGTAGCTTTTTCAAAAGGCATTTCACCATCGTAACCCGGTGCATCAAATGCAGTTTCGGTAAAATGGCCCATATTCACAGAATGATGATTACGTCCGGTTAATAATGCAGCACGGGAAGGTGCACATAATGCTGTGGTATGAAAGTTTGTATATTTTAATCCGTTGTTTGCAAGGTTATCAAATACCGGGGTTTCTGCAATTCCACCGAAAGTGCCAGAAGTACTAAAACCAACATCATCTAACATGATTATAATAATATTGGGAGCATTTACAGGGGTTTTAGGGAGATAAGCAGTTTTATATAATTTAGAAACGGTATCGTATTTTAAGGGATCCTGCCGGTATTTTTTTATTGGGCTGTATTGTGCAGAACAAAAAGTTACGCAAGCAAGAAGTAATAGAAGAGAGGAAATTTTTTTATGTAATCTTTTTGGTAAAAAGAATCCTGTTATCATAATTTAAGTAATCAGATTTTGCTAAGCTGTTGTATAACCACCGGAAAAATAATGTGTCGATTAATAAAAAAGTTCATTTGTAAATATACCTACTAACAGGGCTTGCTCAAAACTCATTCCCAACAATTTTTATTACAAAGTAAAATTCCAATTTTTGACGTCACCCATTCAGAAGATTTTGATTTATTTGAAGAAAATGAAGGCAGCGATACATGGACATTTGAAGAAAATATTTACGAAAGCGAATATGACATCCTCGAAATTTTGCTAGAAAGAAAATAGATAAATAAATAGAGCCTCCAACTATTTTATTTGCAAAGCATCCTTAATAAAGAAGATGCTTTTTCTTTAAAGATAATTTAAGCTGCCGTCCTACATTTTTCAGCTTTAATATATGGGACGGCAGCTTGGGGTTTTTATATAAGAAAAAACAAATCTTTTTGAGATAATTTGTCTTTTCGGGAATAGCATTGAGAGACCATAAAAAGTCATTAAAATATTATTTTTTTTCTTCATTAATTCCTGCACAAATTTCGTCTTTGGACTACTGAAGCGGCAAAGAAATTTCCGGCATAAAAAAATGCTTTCCATTATTACTTCACCTGTGATTTATTCCGTTGCTTCTTTGCCTTGATCGTCCAAAGACAGGGACAGTTTCATAATTAATTTTTAAACTATTAAATTTTTAAAGTATGGAACAGATTATCAGACCGGAAGCGTTAAACCAGGTTGCCGAAGTTGAATTGATCTATCGCTCAAAAGTAAAAGCGTCAGAGCGCCCAAAGATTACAAGGTCAGCAGATGCCTACGAGTTGTTCATGAAATACTGGAATGAAAACAAACTTGAATTTGTGGAAGAATTTAAAGTGATGTTACTTAATAAAGCTAACAAGGTATTGGGTATTTGTGAGTTAACTACAGGTGGAGTTTCAGGAACTGTAGCAGACCCGAAATTGATCTTTATTACCGCATTAAAATGTAATGCAAGCTATGTGGTAATTGCTCATAATCACCCAAGCG
>JBKJSX010000128.1:0-4949 GCA_046594375.1 Chitinophagaceae bacterium | reverse complement strand
TAATTCACCATCTTTTAAATTGGTTTGATCAGGATGAGGGACGATGGAAGGATTGAATAATGCAGCTGCCTGTATGGAATATTCCTTTGTAAAAAAAGCTCCCAGCAAACGTTTCTTCTGAGAAGAAACGTTTAAAAACGCTTCATTGAATTGTTCATTTATTGTAGAAAAATTATCACTATGTATTTCTTTCAGATTGCGATGCCTATTACCAAAATCCGTTGTAACTTTTTCTAAAACCTGATCAACATCTTCTTCAGTTAAACTTTTAACTCTTTCAACGATATATTTGTTTCTCTCTTCGGATAAAGATAAAAACAACGCTATAACTGCTTTTATTGAAGCAAATAATTTAACCGGGCTTTTATTTATTTTCATATTGTTTTTATTAATCCTTCAATCCTGTTGAAGCCATACTTTGAATAAAATGTTTCTGGAAAAATAAAAATGCGATCATCACCGGTAGCGCCAGCAATACTGCTGCTGCTATCTTTACGCCAAGCTGGCTATCTGCCCGTCCGCCTGTTGCAAATAAGGTAACAAGTTGTGGCATTGTCATTAGCTGCTCATTTCTTATTACTATCAATGGCCACAATACTTCATTCCATGATCCTATAAAAGATAAAATGGCCACCGTAACTAATGTTGGCTTTATGTTTGGCCAAAGAATACGAAAAATGATTCCCATTTCAGAACATCCATCCAATCTTGCTGCATCTATCAGCGCCTGTGGCAATCCCTGGAAGGCCTGCCTGAACATAAGAATTGCAAAAGCACTAACTGCAAAAGGAATTACTAATGCGAAAAAAGTATCTACCAAATTTAGATTAACCATTGTTATATAATTCGGGATAAGCGTTATCTGGAAAGGTAACGACATGGTAAAAACAATAATATAAAAAATAAGTTGCCGCCCTTTAAACTGCATTTTAGCCAATGCATAACCAACAGTTGATCCGGTTATCATCACCAATGAGGTTGTAAAAACAGCAACAAGCAAACTATTTATCAATGACCTGCCGATCGGAATTTTTGAGATCATCGTTTTAAAATTTTCCAGGCCGGGGTGAGAAGGCAATAGCGTCATATTTCCAATTTCATGAAGCGGTGCAAGTGAGGCCCCGATCATCCAAATAAAGGGATAAATAAAAGTTACAGCAGCAACAGTTAGCACTGCATACATAAATATTTTTTTTATAGAAAATTGTTTTTGCATTTTACACTTCTTTTTCTATAAATTTTTTCTGAAGCACTACTACTGTCATTATCATTATGGCATAAAAAAATCCAAGTGTTGCAGAGTAGCCCATATTATAATATTGAAATGCCTGTTTGTAAATATATAGAACTGCTGAAAGGGTTGTGTTTAAAGGGCCACCTCCCGTCATTATGTAAGGCTCAATAAAAAGGGAAAACCCACCGATGGTAGAAAGTATTACTACCATGAAAATAGTTGGGTTTATCATAGGTAATGTAATATGATAAAATTGTTGCCAACGTGTTGCCCCTTCCATTTTTGCAGCTTCATAATATTGTGTGGGCACCGTTTGCAGCCCTACTAAAAAGAGAATTACATACAGGCCCACATTTTTCCATGTAGCCATTACTGCAATAGAATAAATAGCAACATCCGGATTAACAAGCCATCCAATTTTTGCTGCCCCTATACTCATTAAAACTCTATTAATTAAACCTGAATCATATCCTAATAATTGCTGCCATAAAATAGTTACAACAACTCCTGAAACTATTACCGGCATAAAAAAAGATGCCCTGAAAAAAGAAGCTCCTTTAATTTTTTGATTTAATAAATAGGCCAAGGATAAGGATACTATTAGTTGAAGCGGAATATGCAATAATAAAAATTTCAAGGTATTGCCAATTGCTTTCCAAAAAAGCCTGTCATGAAAAAGCCGTGAATAATTATCTATTCCAATAAATTTCATAGGAGAGATAATATTCCATTTATTAAAAGTGAGAAAAAAACAAAATAAAACAGGGAACACAACAAATACTATCACAAAAATCAGGTAAGGCGATACCAGCAGGTATGGCAACCATTTTTTCTTATGAAAGCGTGAAGGTTTTGGGTGTTTATGTGATAATGCAATGCTCATGTAATTGATTTGTTATGTAAACCAGCTGTTCTAATTTTTTATTTTCTTCAACTAACCCAAAATATTTTTATTTACTTTTTTCCAACAATACATTCACTGCGAGCTCTGCATCTGCTATTGCCTTCTCAGGCGTTTTCTTTCCATAAATAACACAAGCCTCATATTCCTGAGAAATAATATCAAGCACTTCAACAATCACTTCGCAATTATCAACTCCTTTTACAAATGGAATTTCTTTTGCAAAAGGGATCATCACAGAATTTTTTTTAAAATAGGCTGCATAAAAATCATCTATATCTAAATTTTTCCTTCTTGGAAATTGACCTGTAATTTCCAGTAATTGAAGGTCTCCCTTTTTATCAATTATTGTTTTTATAAAATCCCATGCAGCCTGGGGGTTTGAGCAGGTATTAAACATCACGATATTTTTGGGATCGCCATATGTATAAACAGGACCTGTATGATCATCAGGAACTATTGGTAAAAAATAATCGAAGTCAAAATTTCTTGAGGATATATTATTAAGGTATGCAATCTCCCATGGACCCGTCCATTTTGTAGCGATAGTTTGTATTACAAAAGGATCACTTGAAGCCGCTGTATTTTCCCTGGAAAAATAATCGTTGTTGTATAGGGTTTGCAAAAAACGAAAAACCTCTATTGCAGATCTGTTATTAAAAACGGCTTTATTATTTACAACTAATGCACCCCCATTTGATGCAGCGATGTATAATGGATAAAAGTTAAACAAACGTTCGTACCATATTGCTTTTACGGCAGTATAACCAAAACGTTTTGGTGTAGAGGAATTTGCATTGTTATTTTTAAAAACTTCCGCAGCATGGATATAAGCCGAATAAGTTGTTGGAAGATCATGAATATTATTTTCTGCAAAAAGATTTTTGTTATATATGGTCATTATTGGGTTTACTTTCCATGGCACCTGGTAAATATGTCCGTCGGATGAGGTGATCTCTTTTATTGTATTACTGTCGCAACGTTCATTGATAAAATCTCTAAAGCCTTTTAATGTATCCAATGGAACTAGTACTCCTGCATGTGCATACATCTCCACATTTCCCTGCCACATATTTGCATAGATATCCGGAGCCGACTTACCTACAACAGCTGCAAGAATAACTTCTTCACTTGATTGCCCTTCGGGTATGGGCTGCATGTGAATAGGCAGAGCAGCATGATCAAGATTCCATTGGTTTGTTATTGATGTAGAAAGTTTTATTTCCCGGTTATTATTGGAACACCAGAATAATAATTCTTTGCTTTTAACTGTATTATTTCTACATGACTCAATGACAAAAAATAATACCAGGATAAATAAATATTTCTTACAAAAATTCATTAAAAAAATTAAGACAAAATATATTTGAAATCATCTTTAAAAAAAAGTAAAAAAATTACAGTTTTAATTTACGGCATGGGTTAAAAATTTTTATCCTCCACATGCTACCTTAAAATCTACATCAACGGTAAGTTATTACAAGCATCCTTTCGTACATCCCGAAGAAGAAAAATTAAAGAAGATCATTGTGTGGTTTGCCTAAGGTAACTGTTTTGAATTGGTAATAATATTTATATTTTATTATTCCCGGATACCGCACGGAGATAACATTGGTATAGATGTTATGAAAATGCGGAGATGGTGCTTTTACTGTTTTTACCAGTGTGTAATTAAAATTTGGTTAGAGAAATTTTTTTACAGCAATTTATTTTCTATTGCTAATTTGATAAGCATTGCGGTATTTTTTCAGCAATTTGTGGATTGGTATATCCTTCTGCTATCAATGCCAATACTTCTTTTTCCCGCGAGGTTAACAATGGTAATTCTGTTTTAGAATATTTCTGATATTCCTCCAGCGATCTTCCTACTTCACCACTAAAATATATATCCCCATTATGTACGGAATTAATAGCTTCCATTAATTCTTCTTTGGAGGAGTTTTTTAAAATGTAGCCTGATGCCCCATTCTCCATCATTTTTTTAATGTGCAATCCCTGATTAAAAGTGCATAATCCGAGTAGC
The DNA here is from genome assembly GCA_046594375.1 of Chitinophagaceae bacterium. Taxonomy (GTDB): domain Bacteria; phylum Bacteroidota; class Bacteroidia; order Chitinophagales; family Chitinophagaceae; genus Ginsengibacter. Next base: position 791 of record JBKJSX010000128.1, on the reverse strand, counting down.
AATAGCGAAATAAGATTAGTGATAAAAATAATTACCGCCACCCTTGCTGATTCGCCAATACCAATAATTGCAAGTCCCATAAATATTGCAAGTAAAATAACCGTGGCAATCATTAAGGGTAATCTATTAACTATATCATGCAAATAAAACATTGCTTCGTATGCAGAGATCACCGCTGTTTCCATGTAAGAGAGAATAGTAAGGCAGGCAGCAAATGACGCCATGCGTTTAAATGTGGTATTCAACAGTATATTATAAGCGCCGCCATTCAAGGGTAATGCGCCGACTACTTCTCCATAAATTTTTCTGAATAAAAATAAAACCAGTGCAACTATCAGCAATGATATCCATGCATATTGCCCGGCATAAATTATTGTAAGCGCCGACACATAAAGGCACGAAGAACTGATATCATTCCCACAAAATGCCGTTGCCTGTAGCTGGTTTAACTTAGTGTGAGGGGAATCAATATTTTTTTCATTAGAAAATTTTACTGCGGGCAAAAGACATTAATTATTGATTTGCTAAAGCTACGTTTGTTTTAAAAGAGTGATTAACCCTTGCAGAAGACAATCCTGATATTTCGTATCCCGGATCGCAAGTTGTTTTACGTACCAACTAAATTAAAAATTACCAGAAAAATATTGTCATAAGTTACAGACCAAAAGTCTGTTCAAACTATATTAGGTTAAAGCAATCTAAAATTATTTTTCAGTTGAATCCATTTTAAATTCTATTTTTTTCTTAAACTGCTGCAGGATAATTTGATTTCCATTATTTACATCGCAATG